>CBDTWX010000222.1:0-8847 GCA_965364305.1 uncultured Thermoanaerobaculia bacterium | reverse complement strand
GACCACCATGGAGATTGTGGTAGAAGGTGGCCTGCTTGCCGGTGGTCATGTCGGTGGTGTCGATGGCCGGGTCCGCCTCGAGGTGAACCGCGTTGTCGGCCTCGGAAGTGTTGGCCCCGCTGTTGAGCCAAATCAGGTCACCCATGATCTGGTTGGAGACCCTCACGCCCGCGACGACGGGATCGGCGAAGTACTGCTGCGCCTGGCCGTCGGGGAGGTCCTTGTTACAGGAGTTGACCACGTCGGCGGTGACGTACATCGCAGTCGCGCGCGGATCCTGACGAGTGAACCAGGTGCCGAAGGGGAACAGGAAGGTGATGTCACCGGTGAAACCGCAGTCGGCGTATCCGGTTGTCACGGTCTCGCTGGCGCGCAGATAACCCTCGAAGATGGAGAGGGTGCCTGGCGGGATGTTGCCATCCGGCGCGCGGTAGTTGATCGGCGACGAGTCCCAGGTGGCCGGATCGCAGTCGAGGACCGGAGTGGGGCCAGTGGGTTCCGGATCGGGCAGACCGTTGGCGTTGAAATAGCCAACCAGCGCGCCCGACCAGAGATCGTTGAAGGTCGAGTACGGGCCGTCGTCAAGCGGCGGGGGCCCGGCGTTGTCGGGCGCGACACCATTCCACCACTCGTTGGCGCCGGTGTCGTCACTCGGCAGGATTCCTTCGCGGAAAATGTCGCGGATGTTCATCGTCTGGACGTCGTAACCGGTCAGCGTCAGGTTGAAGTCCAGGATGGCGACCGAGTAGTCGGTCCACACCGTGATGTGAACGATCACCGCCTCATTCGAAACGTTGGTGATCGCAAACAGTGTCGTCTCTCCGCTGTCGTCGATCCGGCCTTGCTCAAAATCATAGGCTACATACGGGAAGAGCAGCGTCGATGCGGGAACCGCGTCCAACGCACACTCCACGGCAAAAGCGGCACTGCCTAAACCGAGGGCCACAACCCCCGCCAGTGCCATAGTCACAAACCTCTTCATGCTCAACTCCTTCCTTTCCTCTCGAGATTCCATTTGAACGTCCGGCCGAATGGGCCGGTTTGCTGTCCCGCTCTATCTTCCGATGTCCCGCATCACCTCCCGTAAATTTTTTTGTTTCTGCAACTTGCTATCAATATATGTCACCACAGCATAAAACCTATCACCGGATGCCGTTCTTGTCAAGGCAATCGCCCTGACCCACTGCTTTACGATGATCCCAGCTTCATGGTGGTAAGTCAAGCGTTTCCGGCCCGTCGGTCAGAATATTTGGCGGATATCACGGAACGATCATCCGAGCCCGCGGTCGGGTTCTGATCTGTGCCCGAGTTTTCCGCCGCCGGCCGGGTTGGACCGCGCCCGCGCGACGGCTCAGGCGGTCGGCCGCGTCAACCACACGTACACCCCACCGGGCTTCTCTCCCTGGATGACGCAGCCGGCAACTATATCGTCGAGCCCGTCGCCGTCGAGGTCGACGAGTCGGATGTCGAAAGCTCGACCCACCGCAGCAAGCTCCGGCGATTTTTCCAGGACAAATTCGCCCTCATCGGTCTGCAAATAGACCTCGAGGCCGCCACTCCTTCGCCCTGCGACGAGATCGGACAGGCCGTCCCCGTCGAGGTCTCCGACATCGAGACGGAAGAACACGTTGGTCCTCTCGTCTTCCAGGATCACCGGTTGACCAATGACAAAATCGCCCTCATCAAAACTGACCTGATACCTGACGATTCCGTTCCGGGCCTGTGTGCGGCCCTCATATTGCCTGAACTGCACGAAGGTCGCAAAGAGCTCTTTTCCCGCCGGCTCGACGTCGTATTGGTAGGCCGCGCTGAGGACTCCGCGGTGCTCGGCGGCTTGCCAGCCATTCTCACCGCGATAGGAAAAGACGAGGGAGCGGACACCCAAAGTGTTGGTCGAGAGCACCAGCTCAGGGCGGCCGTCGCCGTCGAGGTCGGCCGCCCGAATCACGTCGGCGATCACGTTCTTCGGAAGGCCCTCGGTATTGAGAGACCAGCCCTCGTCCCTGTTGAAGACCACCCATACGCTGTCGGCGCCCTCGATCTTCTGGCTCGAACGCAGATCGAAGTCGACTTCAGAAATGAACGCGAGATCGCGACGACCGTCACCATCGAAGTCGGCGACAGTCACAGCCCGAGAGGTCAGCCGCGGGTCGGGCGACGGGAGCCGGTCTGCCCTGGGGAATTGGCCTTTACCATCCCCGTAGAGCACGAACTGGGACTGAAAATGGATCGCCAGGACGACGTCCTGGTGCCCGTCGCCGTCGAGGTCGGCCACCGCGATCCCTCCGTAGTCCCACGGCAGCTCACGCGGCCACCTTGCTTCCTTCCAGTAGGTGAAACCCCCGGCGCCGTCGCCGAGGAAGATCGAGGGCGCCGGCGGGTAGTCCTTCCGCCGAGGCGGAAAAATGAGATCGGTGTGGCCGTCCTCGTTCATGTCTCCAATCGTGAAGCCCATCTGCCACCGCCCGCTCGTCGGCAGATCACCGCCGACCGGCTCGAGCTTGAGGCTGTCCTGAAACGGCGGCGGCACTTGTTCCGCAGCAAAATCGACGAAGTTAATTCCCCCAGGAGTGGCCGCGATGTCCTGCCAGTCGAGAGCCACGGCTTCGTTGGCCTCGCGCTGCGCCCAAATCTTATAAAGCGGCGAGTTGGGGTCCTCCGGTGGGATTCCTCGCAGCCAGAAATGCTCCTCGTCTTCACCGACGATCTCCATCTTGATCGAGGCGACGATGTGGGGATAGGCGTAGTTTTCGTCGATGCGCACCACATGCCTTTTGAGGAACGGCTTAGGAGTCATCCAGTCAGTGACGAACTCCGACCACGTCCGCTTCGGCGTCGTGCCGCCGGTGATCGCCCGCAGCTCGGCACTCTCCTCGACACCAAGCACGTCCTTGTCCTCAGGCGCGCTCTCCGCCTTCGCCGGCTTGTCCTTCTCGCCATCTGGCACCGCATCCTGGCTCCACCCGGGGACGGCGCTCGCTCCGATCACCAGGAAAGCCACGATCACTCGATTACAACGCATCAGGAACCTCCAAATTCACTTCATACCGGCGGTCACGAAACCCATGATCGGGAATCACTCTTTCGATCGCGGCACAATCAGCAAGATCAATGCCAACTACTCCTCCTCGACACGCCTTTGATCCAAGGAAGCAGTGAGTCGCCGCGATCCTTCAAGGTCTCGGTCATCCTTGACGGGTTTGCTGTGACAGCATATTATAGATCTCGTCTGGCCGGGTTGTGCCCAACCGCCGAATCGGGATGGTACTACACGGCAGGAGGAAGGCCAAGTTGATGGCCCAGAAAGCCCAAGGGAGTTCGCCCGAAACGGCCGAAGTCGGTGGCCGTCTGCGGGAGCTGCGCAAGGAGCGCGGGCTGACGCAGGCCGAGTTGGCGCGCCAGATTGGCATCCAGCAGTCCGACCTTTCCAGAATGGAGAAGGGTGAGTACCGAGTATCACTCGATAACCTTTTCAAGATCCTGGGGGCTTTCGAACTCGATCTTGCCGACTTCTTTAGTGACGAAGAAAAGACCACGGACACGGTCCGGCAACCGTTGAGCCGCCACGATATGAAGATCCTCCAGATGTTGCGCGAGCTCAGCCCAGAGGGTCGAGCCGAAGTCCAGGAGTTTCTCGAGTTCAAGCTTCGTAGGGAGCGCCAGGAGCGGCGCTCGCTGGCCTCGCGTCGCACCGGCGGGAAGAGCTCATGAGGGAGCGCTACGACGAGCTGCTGGTTGCGGCCGAGCGAGCCCTCGGCGCCAATGACTTCGAGCAATCGGCCACCCTCTTCGCCGAGGCCGAGAAAATCGCGCGGGACATCGGTGAGGTCGATCTCGCCGATCGTGCCTTTTGCAACCGGTGCTCGGTGCTGGTGGAGCTCGATCAGGGCGCCGACCAGATTCCTCAACTGAAGGAAATCCTGCTTCGCAGCACGGACACCCGGAACCGTTTCCTCGCGGCCTACTGCACCGGCGTCGCCTACTACATCTCCGACGATTTCGAGCGCGCCCACAGCTACGCGCGGCGCGCCACCGGCCTTGCTACCGAGCTCGGTGACCGATCGCTCGAACACCGCAGCCTGAACCTGGTGGGAACCCTCGCGGCCCGTGCCTCACTCTTCGAGGAGGCCGAGGACGCCTTTCGTCGCTGCCTCGAGGCGCACCGTGGCGGCGACGGCTACGAGCGGGTCATGGCGGCCCAGGTCGAGGACAACCTCGGTTACGTGATGCTGTGTACCGACCGCGTCTTCGAGGGGCTGCGGCACTGCGAACGTGCGCGGGCCGAGCTCGAAGCTCTCGGAGCCGAACATTATCTGTACGAGACTTTGCAGGACCTTTGCTACGGCTATGTGCTCGCGGACGACCTCGAACGCGCCAGGAAGTGCGGCACGAGGGCGCTCGAGCTCTCGATCGAGTACTCCGACGAGCAAATCGCGAAGAACTGTCTGTTTCTATTGAGCGAGATCGCGGTGAGACGCGGCGACACCTTCGGTGCACGCCGATACCTGCACGAGCTCACTGCGTACTACCCGGAGGCTGGGGTGTCCGAGGAGATCATCGATGTTTTCCTCGCCACCGACCTGACCACCGTGGTGAATTTGAGGGGGTAGCGATGAGGGCACTCAGAAAATTTCTGATCGCCGTCATCGTGCTCGGAGTCGCCGGCACGGCCGGCGCCGCCGGGCCGATGACGCTGACCCGGGCCGGTGACTTGTACACCGCCGGCATCCGCGACAACCAGGTGGTGGTCACCGCTCGGCACGCGGACGGAACCCTCAGCGAACTCCAGGTTCCTCAATCAGCCGCAGCGGTCCTCAGCTCCGTGCAGGTCGGAGTTGACGAGGCGACCGGCGCGCTCTACGTCCTATGGCAGAAGAAGACCGGGATGGAAGCCCGGGTGCGCCTCGCGGGATATCTCGACGGCACGTGGATCGGTCCGACGACCGTCGCCGGCAACGACGGGACCGCCGCCTTCAACCCGCAACTTCTTGTCCACCGGTCGGTCTCGACGATCACCGAGGAGGGCGGTGAGGGTGCGGAGCCGGTGGCGACCGAACTCGCAACGACCTTCCTTCATATTGTCTGGTGGAGCCAGATCAGCGAGTACGACGTGGGTGTCGCACAGTACCTCGCGGTGGCCCTCGGTGCAGACGGCCTGCCGCAGTTCGAAAATTCCGAGGTGGTCGACCTGACCGATCTCCTGCCATATGGTGTCGCCTGCCCAGAGATCGAGGACCTCGGCAACCTCCGGCATCCCAAGCTTTTCATCGAACCGCAGACCGGCAACCCTCATGTCTTTGCGACCGACATCTCATACTGCATGTTCCAGATCCTCGAGCTCCAGCCAGAGGTCGTGGAGGATGGCGAGGGCGCCGACAAGCGACGACGCCAGATCATCATCCTTCGCCATGGAACCATGATCGCCATGCGTTCAGACCTGCCGTTCGCGTCAGGCAGGCTCGAAATCGGGCGCGGTCTCAAGCTGATCATGCATTGGGACGACGATGAGGAGGGCACTCTCAACTACCTCGAGCTCGATCAGGACGGCATATCCGAGGCCAAGAGCCTGCCCGTCGGTGAGATATTGAACCACGAGCAGGCGGTGAATCTGATTCGCGGTCTGACCCAATAAGTCGCAACGGATCGTTCAACCGATCGGCCCGCCGCCATGGCGGGCCGTTTTTTGGTGCCTCGGGCATTTCCTTCGCAGTGGCAGAAGCAGGATCAGCTTCAGGATGGTAACGTTTGAACGTTGTGATCCTGGCGTCTGGTTTTCGGGTGGGCGGGAATTCCTCATTCCTCATTCTCGTCGACCACCCTCTCCAACAAGCCCTCGACCGTTTCGGCGTACCCGTTCCAGGTCAGTCGGTCGCGATTCTCGGATGCTCTCTCCGCGAGGGCGGCCAGTCGCGACCGATCGAGCTTTTCGAGAGCGTCAGCCAGCTCCGCGACCGAATTCGGCGCCACCAACCACCCGTTGACGCCGTGGCGCACAACCTCCGGCAGTCCCCCGACGGCGGTGCTCAGTACCGGCACGCCGGCGCCCAGCGCCAGCGGTGCCACCGCCGATTGCGAGCCTGAGCGATACGGTAGGACAACCACATCAACCGCCGCGAGCAGAGTCGGAACCTCGGCCTCTGGAACCCAGCCCAGCCTCCACCGGACCCGGTCCTCGATGCCCAGCCGCCTCGCCTGTCGTTCGAGCGCACCACCGAGAGCGCCCCACGGCTCTCCCGCCACCACCAGCAGCCAGTCCGAGTCGGCATGCAGGCCGGCAAACGCCTCGAGGAGCAGATCCACTCCCTTGTACGGTCGAATCATCCCGAGGAAGAGCGCCACACGGCGCCGACCGGGCAGACCCAGCGCATCACGCGCCTCGTCCCGTTTGGGCAGCACACTGATCGCGGTCGGCGGAATCGGGTAGGAGGCCGTCGGAACGATCGGGTAGGCCTCGGCGAGCGTCCTTTCGAGCAAACTGGCGTGCGCAAACAGAGCCTGACACCGGCCGAGAACCGATCGCGCAGCCAGCCGTTGCTGGGGGCCGGCGTCGTGATCGGACGGGTTGTGGACCACCGCCACCACCGGCGGGTGCTTGGAGCGCAGCAAAAAACGCCATAGGCCGGCCCAGGCCCACGTCCAGTAGGGGATGATCCACGCGTCTCCGTCAAGAGCCAAGGCCCGCCGCCTGCTGCCCGACCACGAGAGCGGATTGAGAGGATCGAGACAGCGCACCGAGCAGTCGAGCTTTGGGCACGCATCCGGGTCGCAGTCGGTCACACCCGGGAAAAGCCAGCCCGGGTATTGCCGCCTGGGAGTCAGAAAATGCAGACTGTGGCCCCTTCTTTCGAGGCTCTGTACGAGTTCGGTGGTGGTCTGAGCGACACCGCCACGGTATGGATGCCCCGATCCGAAGACCACCACGCGCATTTCCGGCCGGTCACCTGGTCGGAGGATGGGTGGTTTTGCGGTACCGCTCCTCGAGACGGTCCCGAACCGGATCCGGCACCAACCCGGTGACGTCACCACCGAGCGCCACCACCTCCCGCACGAGCCTTGAAGAGAGGTAGAGAAACTCCTCCTTGGGAGTCAGGAAGACCGTTTCGACCGCAGGGTAGAGTCGGCGGTTCATCAGGGCCATCTGAAACTCGTACTCGAAGTCGGAGACCGCGCGCATGCCTCGGATGATGATGGTGGCCTCGATTTCTTGCAGGAAGTTGACCAACAGACCGGAAAAGGACCGCACCTCTACCGACCCGTCGCCGTGGTAGATCTCTCGAATCATCTCGGCCCGCTCGATAGGGCTGAAGAGCGCGTCCTTGCCGGCATTCAAGAGAACACCGACCACCACCTTCGGAAAGATCCGGGTCGCACGGTCGACGATCGCAACGTGTCCCACATGAAATGGATCAAACGACCCCGGGTACACCGCCACTGGTGCGTGTGGTTCAGTCACGCGAGGATTGTAGCACCCAGCCCTCCCACCCGATGCTAGATGCTGGATGCCGGATCCTCGATCCACCCACCCGCGGAGTCACCGCAGATCACGCAGATGGACGCGGATTTCGCCACGTTCACGTTTTTGGATTGATCAGCCGCCAGGTCATTGCACGAACCTCGTCGAAGAGCTGCATGGCGATTGTTGCCTTTCCGCGAGGCACGGCACCCGTCACGCAGAGAAGCTGCAGATGGCAGTCAACCTCCTTTGCAGAGGCATAGGTAATTTGCCAGTGGTGGGTACGGTCTTTTCCGTTTATTCCACGGTCCTCGGCGAGGTTTGCGGGAACAAAACTGGCCGATCGGATCACCTGATCGCTGTCGCTGTCTCTGACCCTGACCCCCGCTCCCTGAACCTTGTGAACTGAGCCCTACTCTTCGGTAGCTCCCGCGGTGGAACGATTGTGCTGCCGATCGACGACCCTCACGACAACCATGTGCCGACCGGATGCAGCCGGAAACTCGAAGGACTCGTCGCGCCCGTCGAGGAGCCCGTCCACCGGGGCGAGAGCCTGCCAGCTCTCACCGTCCCGCGACCACTCGGCCCGGACGATCGGGCTGAGCGCGTCGCGTACCGTGGCGTTCCACGTGCTTCCAGCCCGGTCTATGCTGACCGTCGGCGGAGTGTTGTCGACCACGAACCAGCGGCTGACGCGTACGGCGTCGAGGGCGGAGGCGGGGTTTCGCGGCGCATCGGATGCCGTCAGCCGGAAACGATAGAGGCCATCCGGCAGAGCACTCGTATCCACACCCAGCTGAGTACCGCGGATCCTGTCGCGCACCTCGAAGCGAAAGCCCCCTCGGTTTTCCACCTCGAGCCTAAAACGAAGCGGGTCTTTGTTATCGTCACCCGCCTTCCAGCTCACGGTTCTGAACCCGGTACGGTAGTACTTCTTACCCTTTGTGGAGTTGGAGTTTTTTCTCGTCGTCTCGTCGATGACGGTGAAGATGCCGTCGAGATTCGGGTGAACCGCCTCGATCACCGGACCCGCGGACGGCGGCGCGGCGAGAAAGACGACCCCCGGCTCTTCGACCTTGAGCTCTTCGATCCGCGGCGGAAGATTCACCTCGACGACTGCGACCTCGACCCGGTCCACCGCCGTCGACCCGCCGTCGCCGGCCAGAATCTCGAGCTCCCATTGCAGCGACGACGCGGTCGGTAACGAGACCCTACCAAACGGCGCCGCCATCCAATCGGTCCACCCGAGCCACGTACCGTCGGGTTTGGCGGACACACCAGAGCGGAACCTGATTCGCAGAGCATCACCGGGCGGATCAATTCGGTACTCGCCAAAACGCACCGGTTGTTTGAATTGCTGTGCCGGCGCCCTGAATCGGCCCGTCACATCACGC
>CBDTWX010000221.1:0-8976 GCA_965364305.1 uncultured Thermoanaerobaculia bacterium | reverse complement strand
GGGGGGGTGGTAGGGATCGGCCGGCAGTGTTATCCTTGGCTCATGAGAGGGGTGTAATTAAAGCGAAAATGGCAACGGCAAAGAAACAGGTCGTCTACGACGAAAAGGCGATCCAGACCCTGGACGCCCTCGAGCACATCCGGCTGCGAACCGGGATGTACATCGGCCGGATCGGCGATGGCTCGAACCCTGCCGACGGCATCTACGTGATGCTCAAGGAGGTGATTGACAACGGCGTCGACGAGTACATCATGGGCCACGGCAAACGCATCGTCATCAAACGCTACGGGCCGGAGATTTCGGTGCGCGACTACGGCCGCGGCATCCCACTCGGCAAGGTCATCGATTGCGTTTCGAAGATCAACACCGGCGGCAAGTACAACGACGATGTCTTCCAGTTCTCGGTCGGTCTCAACGGCGTGGGCAACAAGGCTGTCAATGCACTGTCCTCGGAGTTCGAGGTCATCAGCTACCGTGACGGCAGGTTCAAACGTGGTCTGTTCAGCAAGGGCAAAAAGAAAGAGGAGAAGGGCGGCAAGGAAACCAAAGAGCGTGACGGCACCCTGGTTCGCTTTATCCCCGACCCCGAGATCTTTGCTGACTACGAGTGGCGCGAGGAGTACCTCGAACACCGGCTCCGGTACTATGCCTTTCTCAACAGTGGTCTGATCCTCGACTACAACGGCCAGAAGTTCGTTTCGAAAAACGGTCTCGCCGATCTGTTGGCCTACGAGCTCGGCGGCGAGCCGACGGTCTACGACGCATTCCACTGCAAGCTCGATCGTCTCGAATTTTCGTTCACCCACACTCACGCCTACGGCGAGACCTACTTCAGCTTTGTCAACGGCCAGTACACGAACGACGGCGGCACCCACCAGAGCGCCTTTCGCGAGGGGGTGCTCAAAGGCGTCAATGAGTTTGCAAAGAACGGATTTGCCGGCGAGGACGTGCGCGACGGGTTGGTTGGGGCGGTGGCGGTCAAGGTCCAGGACCCGGTCTTCGAGTCGCAGACCAAGAACAAGCTCGGTTCCACGGACATCCGCTCGTGGGTTGTCAACTCGGTCAAGGAGCAGGTCGTCCTGTGGTTGCACAAGAACCCCGAAGAGTCCGAAAAGCTGATCGAGAAGGTCAAAAACAACCAGAAGGTGCGCAAGGAGCTCTCTGCGATCAAGAAGGAGGCTCGGGAGCGAGCCAAGAAGGTGGCAATCAGGATTCCAAAGCTGATTGACTGCAAAGTCCACCTGTCGGACCCGAAGGGGAAGCGCCGCGAGGAGACGACGATCTTCCTTACCGAGGGTGATTCGGCAGGTGGTGCCATGATCCAGGCGCGCGACGTGCAGACCCAGGCCATCTATTCTTTGAAGGGCAAACCTCTCAATACTCACGGCCTCGGACGAGAAGCGGTGTACAAGAACGAGGAGCTCTACAACATCATGCGGGCACTCGGGATCGAGGAAGATCTCGACGCCCTGCGGTACAACCGGGTGGTGATCGCCACCGACGCGGATGTTGACGGGATGCATATCCGCAACCTGCTGCTCACCTATTTCCTCCGCTTCTTCGAGGAGCTCGTCTTTTCGGGCCACGTCTACATCCTGGAAACGCCGATCTTCCGCGTGCGGAACAAGAAGGAAACCGTCTACTGCTACTCCGAGTCCGAGCGCGACGCGGCCATCGAGAGGCTCCGAAACCACGAGGTAACGCGCTTCAAGGGCCTCGGCGAGATCTCCCCCAACGAGTTCAAGCAATTCATCGCCGACGACAACCACATGATGCGGGTCACGACCGGATCGATGGGCGACGTCAAACGCGCGCTCGACTTCTTCATGGGTAAGAACACGCCCGCCCGCAAGGAGTACATCATCGAGAACCTCATCGCGGACATCGCGTGACAATCGCGACATCTGCTGGTCGAGACGTCTCCAGTTTTGAGTTTTTAGTTTTGAGGTTAGAGTTTCCACCCCTTCACCTCGCAACCAAGACGGATGCCCCACGTAGGACCTTAAGGGCTTTCGTGGATGGTGCGCATCTCTCACGTTTCGGGAGGAGAGAGAGCATTTCCGAATTCCGAATTCTCGACGTCCCAAGTGGCTCGACTGTCTAGGAAACCACACGCGATGAGTTGGGCGACATTGTCTCCGGAGGGAACGTGACCCGAATCGCGCCCCTGATGGGCCAAAACTTCATAGAGTATGCCAGCTACGTGATCGTCGATCGTGCGATCCCGGACATCCGTGACGGCCTCAAGCCGGTCCAGCGACGCATTCTCGCCACCCTCTCAAAGATGGATGACGGCAAGTTTCACAAGGTGGCCAACGTCATCGGCGACACCATGAAGCTCCACCCCCACGGCGACGCGTCGATCGGCGATGCGCTGGTCGTGCTGGCCAACAAGGAGTACTTCATCGAGCGCCAGGGTAACTTTGGCAATCCGGTCACCGGTCACGCCCCGGCAGCACCCCGCTACATCGAGTGCCGTCTCACCGATCTCGCCAAGGAAACCCTGTTCCGCAAGGCGCTGACCGAGTTCCGGCCGAGCTACGACGGACGCAACGAGGAACCGGCTGTCTTGCCCGCCAAGCTCCCGGTCTTGCTCATGCTGGGCGCCGAGGGCATCGCAGTCGGCATGGCGACCCGGATCCTGCCTCACAACCTGCCCGAGCTTCTCGAGGCGCAGATCAAAATCCTCAAGAACGAGCCGATCGAGGTTTTCCCCGACTTCCCGACCGGTGGACTCGTCGATGTGAGTGATTACGACGACGGCCACGGCAAGGTCAAGGTGAGAGCGCGAGTCGAAAAACGTGACAACAAGACCGTCGTGATCCGTGAAATACCCTTTTCGACGACCACTGAAAGCCTCATCGCTTCAATGGAGGCCGCGTCCCAGAAGGGCAAGCTGAGGATCGCCTCGATCGACGACTTCACCACTGAGGAGGTTGAGATCGAGATCGGGCTGCCGCGCGGCGTCTATGCCGATGAGGTGATTCCCCAGCTGTATGCCCACACCGACTGCGAGGTCTCGCTGTCAGCCAATATGGTGATGATCAAGGATCGTCGGCCGGTAGAAATGGGCGTCAGCGAGATTCTCTGCTACCTCACCGACCAGCTCCGGGGATTGATTCGAGCCGAGCTCCAGCACGAGCTCGCCCAGTTGGCCGATCGCAAGCACTGGCTCGACCTCGAACGGATCTTTATCGAGAACCGGATATACCAACGAATCGAGGAGGCGACAACCGCCGATCAGGTGGTGTCCGAGGTGCGCACCGGGATGGAGCCCCACGTCAGAGAGCTCGACCGCGAGATAACCGAAGAGGATATCGACGGGTTGCTCAAGATCCCGATTCGGCGCATCTCGCAGTACGACATCGACAAGAACAGAAGGGACCACGAGACCGTGGTCAAAGCGATGCGCCAGGTGCGCGGCAAGCTCCGCAAGCTCACCCCCACCACCATCGCCTATCTTGAACAGCTGCTGAAAACGTACGGCGGTCGGTTCCCTCGGCGATCCGAGATCGCCACCTTCGAGGCCGTCGATGTGAGAGCGGTTGCCCGGCAGAACATCAAGCTCGCCTACGACCCCGAGACCGGCTTCTTTGGGTCCGAGGTCAAGGGCTCCAAATACCAGCTCACGGTCAGCGAGTACGACCGCATTCTGCTGATCAGTCGCGACGGGTCGTTCCGGATCATCGCCCCGGAGGACAAGGTGTTGATCCCGGGAAAGGTCATCCACGCAGAGATCTTCGACCAGGAAAAGGGTGCCGAGTTCACCGTGGTCTACCGAGACTCCGAAAAGATCGCGTGGGGGAAAAAGGTCCTCATCAAGGCCTTTATCCGCGACCGTGAGTATGAGCTCATCAAGGATAGAAGAGGACGGGTTGACTATCTGATCCCCGGCAACTCCGGCGACACGATTCACGTCGACTTCGTGCCCATGAAGCGCCAGCGAACCCACTCGGCCGAGTTCGACCTTTCACTCATCGATTTCAAAGGTGTTACCGCCCGCGGCCGGCGTCTTGCGCCCAAACCGGCGGCAAAGGTCAAACGAATCAGAAAAGACGCCGCCAACGGGAAAGAGCCGATCCACACGGAACAGGCACCGGCCGACGACGCTGACGATCAGACGCTCCCGTTCGAAGAGTGAAGGCGGACCTGCCGACCCCTCAAGATGTCCGTTCGGCTGACGCATCCTCATCGCAAGTAGGGAGTGAAGGGTCAAGGGTAAAGGGTTAAAGGTAGAAAGTTAAGAGTAAGGGATGAGGCATCAGACCGGACGACATGACAGACCTTGACTCTTGATTCTTGACCTGACCGCCGAGATCTCCCTACGGCTCGATCTCCTCGAGCAGCTCCAGAAAGCTGTCGTACGCCATGGCCTGCCAGCTTTCCGTCGAGACCGCCCCCTCCGCCTGGGTGATCAGCGCGACCTTGTGGGCAATCTCCGCCGACGGCGCATCGTAGATGTCCATGAAGTCGTACGGCCCGAGGATGGCGTAGTGGGCGACCCACCTCACCTCTGGGCAGGCCGTCTGGACCTTTTTCAGCCACGCGCGCCCCATGGCGCGCCGCACCTCGGCATCATGCAGACTCTCCGGGGCGAGACGGGTCATCAGGACGAATCTCGGCATGGGTCACCTCCGTGGTGGGTTGTTGCTTCCCCGATGATACTTCTATCCGGCAATCCTGGCGAGCCTCGCGATCACAGACCTGTCCACGAATCAGCGCGCCATCGACGAATTCTCGGGAGACGCGGAGGAGAATCCTGTGCAGCCATTCTGAAACAATATCAGTATCAGCGGCAAGGGCGGCAATCAGAAACAGGGAGTGTTTCCCTGGCGCGTTACCGTTACCGTTGCCGTAAACGGGTCTCCTCGGCCTTCGACGAGATCGCTGTGACCCGTCTCGGTCTGCTCCTCGGCAGCGATGAAAAGTCCGATACCGGCAACGACAACGGGCTCGGGCTCGGAGGTGGGCGGCTGTGCTCCGTTGCGAGGATTCTAGAGTGGTATGGGACAGGCTATTCTCAGGTCGATGAAAAAGCTGTGTTTCCTTCGCGCGCGCGCCGCCCTGGCGATCATCTGGCTCATACCGGTGATTCACCCTCTCCACGCGTCGGAGCGAGTGAAGACTATCGACGAGTTTTATGACGCGGGGAGTCGCACCCGGGTGATCGCTCATCGCGGCTTTTCGGGTGCGGCTCCCGAGAACACGCTCGCGGCCGTCCGTGCAGCCATCGATGTTGGGGTCGACATGGTGGAGGTCGACGTCACCCTGACCGCGGACGGTGAGGTCGTCGTCATCCACGACTCGACCCTGCAACGCACCACCAACGGTGGCGGCGACGTCCTCCAGTTCATTCTGACCGATCTGAGACAGCTCGACGCCGGCTCGTGGTTTTCAAGGGCCTTTGCCGGTGAGCGCATTCCAACGCTCGACGAGATGCTGGCCGAGGCCGACGACCGGGTGCTTCTCAACGTCGAGATCAAGTCCGAGGCGGTCGGTCTCGGTGTGGTCGAAAAGGTAGCCGCCGCGATCCGCGCGCGGGATATGATCGGCGAGATCGTCGTGTCGTCGTTTTCCCCGACAGCCCTCGAGAAGATACACCGAATCGCACCTGAAATCCGAAGCGCAGCGCTCTTCAACAAGGAGCTGCACGAGGGCATGGACCCGGTGGACATCGTCACCAGTGTCGGCGCCTCAGGGCTCAACATCAGCCGAACACGGCTCACGCCCGAAATGCTCCGACGATGCCGTGACAACGGAATCCCTATTGCCGTCTATACGGTCAACAAAAAGCGACACATGCGAAAAACGATTGATCTGGGGGTCGATGCGATCTTTACCGATCATCCGGACAGGCTGCTCGAGGTTCTTGCGAAGAGAACGGGACGAACGCAAGCCCTCGTCCCGGTAACAGCTACTCCCTGAGCCCCACCTCCCTTTTTGTTCCCGTGCCCGTGCACGGGAACAAAAAGGGTAGGATAGCGCGGAGGATTCATGAACCGACGCAAAACGAAGATTGTCTGCACCCTTGGTCCGGCCACCGACTCGGCCGACGGGATTGCCGCCCTCATCGAAGCCGGGATGGACGTGGTCCGCCTCAACTTCTCTCACGGCGATCGAGAAACCCACCGCGCGACCATACGGCGGATCCGAGAGGTGTCGCGGAAAGTGGGCCGCGAGGTCGGCATCCTGCAGGACCTCGGCGGGCCCAAGATCCGTCTCGGCGAGCTGCCCGAGGAGGGCATCAATCTCGTCGCGGCGACAACGGTGGCTCTCGGAATCGATGGGCAGGCTAGGGCGGGAGTCATACCGGTCGGCTATCCCCACCTCCTCGAGGACGTAGGGGTCGGCGAACGGATCCTACTTGCCGACGGAGTGGCCGAGCTCGAGGTCCGTGAGGTGACGGCCGACCGGCTGCTCTGTGAGGTGCTCATCGGCGGAAATGTGACCTCGCGAAAAGGAGTCAACCTCCCCCAGGCCAATCTGCGAGTCGCCGCATTCACCGACAAGGATCGGAGCGACCTCGAGGTTGGTCTCGAGGAAGGGGTGGATTTCGTCGCGCTATCGTTTGTCCGACACGAGAACGATCTCGCACCAGTGAAAGAGCGCCTTGAGACTCGCCCACATCCGCCGTTGTTGATCGCCAAGATCGAGAAACCGCAGGCCGTGGAACGTATCGAACCGATTCTCGAAGCCGTCGAAGGCGTGATGGTGGCGCGGGGTGATCTCGGGGTGGAGATGCCTCCCGAGACGGTGCCGATGATCCAGAAGAACATCATCGCCGCTGCCCGTCGCGCCGGACGGCCGGTGATCACCGCCACCCAGATGCTGCGTTCGATGGTCGACAGCCCCCGCCCGCTGCGCGCCGAGGCATCGGACATCGCCAACGCGGTGCTCGACGGCACCGACGCGGTGATGCTGTCCGAAGAAACGGCGGTCGGGAGCTACCCCACCAAGGCGGTCCGGGTCCTCCACAGGGTGGCTTCGGAGGCAGAGCCACAGATCGACCATCCCAAGATGCTGACGGACTCCCTCTCCGCGGTTGTACCGGAACTGACCGCGGCCATCAGCCGCGCCGCCTGCGATCTCGCGGCTTCGATCGACGCAGCCGCCATCCTCACCACCACCGCCTCCGGTGCCACCGCGCGCCTGGTCGCGCGCCTCCGTCCGTCGGCGCCGATCCTCGCCATGACCACCTCGGAAGCCGTGGCACGACAGCTGACCTTGTCGTGGGGAGTCACCGCGACAATGGCCGAAGAAGCGACCGACATTGCAGCCATGGGTGACGAGATGAGGGAAACGCTCGCACGTCACGGTCTCGACGCAAGCGGCAATCGCATCGTCATTACCGCCGGGCTGCCGCTCGGGATCTCGGGTTCGACCAATCTGCTCCAGGTTTACGAGGTCGATTAAGCGAACCTTTCGTGCGGGATCACGTTGTCATGGTCAGGTGGGAGGACGCCGATGACGAAGGACTCCGAAATTGGTGGGCGGATCATTATTTTGGCGGCGTTGATGGTGGCGATTGCGTGTGCAAGCTCCGAACCGAAGTCCGATTTCGCGATCCACGTCGACTCCGACGAAATCAAGGTTGCCATGTCCGCAGAAATGGCGCGCGGTCTGATGGAGGAGCTGATCGGCGCCGACCTCGACTGTACATCAGAGATCGACCGTGGGATGGAAGAACTGCTGCTCAAGCTGCAACGCGATGGCCCGCGGGCACGCGCCACCTACCGGGACGGCGAGAGCACCATTGGGGGCCGCCGACGAGGCGGAAGACTCGATCTTGATATCACCGGCGACGGACCGGGGAGGATCGAGGCTACGATGCCGTGGGCAGTTGCCGACTGTTTGCTTGGTAACAGAACCACGATCAACGACACCGTGACGTCATCGATCGAGGTCGAGGTGACCAACGAAGACGGCCGGAACTTCTCGTTCCGACTCAGGTGAGGTAAACCCGAGCCGCAGAAATCCGTTATGTGTTCTGAAGAGAGAAGGGGAGGACATCACAATGCGCACACGTTTCGTCGTCGCCGCCGCAGCGACCCTGTTTCTTTTTGCCACCGGCGCCTCTGCCGAGATCGAAATCCACCAGAAGCACCGCTTTGACGCCCGTCCGGGCAACACGGTCGTGGTCGACGTGTCGTTCCACCGCGTCGAGGTCACCGCAAGACCCGGTGACACGGTCGACGTCACAGTCGACATCGAGGTCAAGGGCAGCGGCGGCTCCTCGAAAAATGCCGCCAACCATCTCCAGCCGAAATTCCTCGAGGAGGGCGACAAGATCATCATCCGCTCCACCAGAAAAAGCGGATTCAGCTGGAGGTCGGTCTCGGCCAAGGGTCTGGTGACCGTAAAGATGCCTCCGGGAATGAACCTCGTGGTTGATTCGTCGTCGGGGAGCGCCGAGATCTCCGGTGACTTCGGTGACGCGAAAGTCCGTTTCGACGCTTCCTCGGGCAGCCTGTCGCTGGATGGAGCGATGCGCGAGCTGCACTCAGACACCTCGTCGGGATCGGTACGGGCCACCGTGAGCAGGCCGCTGGATGCATTCACAGCCGATGCTTCATCCGGCTCGGTGCGGCTCAGCGGTGGCGCCCGCGCCGCCAAGGTCGACACATCTTCGGGCAGCATCAACCTGTCCGGTCTCCTCGGCGACGCAAATTTCGACGCTTCTTCGGGCAGCATCACGGCGCAATGGGATGCGATCCCATCCGACGCCACGGTTCGCGCGGGCGCCAGCTCGGGCAGCGTGACCCTTCGGTTCCCCGCAGGGACAAGCCTTACGGGTTCGGTGGATGTCAGCTCGGGAGGCATCCGGAGCGACTTCCCCGGTGTCAAGTCCAAGGACCACCTCACCCTGAACGGAGGCGGCGGTGCGGTCAACGTCAAGGTCAGCACTTCCTCGGGATCGGTGAAGCTGCTTGCGGACTGACAGAAACCAGGAGAATTCGGAATTCGGAATTCGGAATT
>CBDTWX010000220.1:0-8989 GCA_965364305.1 uncultured Thermoanaerobaculia bacterium | reverse complement strand
GCTGGGTGCGGTGCATCGGGCCTTGCAGCCGAAGATTGGTGAATAGTCCGGGTTAGAACCCGCCGAATGTTCGCCGCGAAAGGCAGACTCCCAGCGCAATCGTTCACGGCGAATCTGGAAGTGGCTCCAGAGGCGCCAGGTGCAGCCGTCTTGGCTGCATATCTCGATCATCGCAACCGGGGACGGGTCGGTTTACCGGCTCTCCTCGGCCACGAGTTCCATGGCGCGCTCGATCGGCACGCGGACGACCCCCTCAGACTCGCTCACCCAGCCGTAGCTCGAAAGAAGCTCGAGCTGTTTTGCATCGAGCTGTTGCAGCGCCTGGTAAGGTTGCGAGTAAACCTTCTCTTCCAGCTCGCGTTGTTCGGCACTATAGAAGAAAGCCTGAAGAACGACGATGATCACGAACAGGAGGATCGCGGAGATGATGCCGACCACGGCGGACGCCGCAACGTTGGGGTCGTCATAGCGCACGATGGACTCCGATTTTGAATTTTGAAATTTGAATTTTGAATGTACACCCACCCACCCCAGAATCTCGAAGGGTGGTCGGGTGGATCGAGCATCGAGTATCGAGCGTCAGGCATCCAAAAACACGGGTTGGCAGCATATGGCTCATGAGATCGGCATATCCTTACGCATTCTCAAACGCCAGGCTTTCGTCGAGGCGTGGGTCCTTTTCCGCCACCAGGGAGTGTCGACGCAGCCGCAACAGTATTCCGGCCGAGAACACTCCGTTCAGACCCAGGAAGCAGAATATGTCGAGAAGGCCGAATCGAGCGACACCGGGGCTGAACTCCGGCATCACCAGCCAGTAGAGGTCGATCCAACACATCACGGCAACATAACCTCCGGTGATGGCGAGCAGGGCCGGTCTGCGTTTGATCGCCCTCGAAACCAGGAGCAGAAACGGCAACACGAAGTGCCCGAAGATCAATATCAAGCTCACCGTGGTCCAGTCACCGGTCTGTCGCTTGAGAAACCACTCCGTCTCCTCTGGGATATTGCCGTACCAGATCAGCATGTACTGTGAGAACGCAATGTAGGCCCAAAAGACGACAAAGCCGAAGAGCAGCTTGCCGAAGTCGTGGTAGTGCTCGACCGTGATCGCGTTTTTCAAGAATCCCCGAAATTGGAGGGCGTACAGGATTTTCGGCATCACCGCGAGAAAGACCACGACCGATACCGAGAAATAATACACACCGAATATCGTGCTGAACCAGTGAGCGTCGAGGGACATCAAGAGATCGAAGGCGGCAAAGTTGATGCTGAGTGCGAAAAACACCATTCCCAGTGCGCTCAACCGTTCCATCCTCAGAGTGAGAGCCGGGTCGCCGCTCGAATCCTGAGCCACAGACGTGCGGTGGAGAACGCTCGCCATGAGGCCCCAGACGAGAAAGTACACGATCAACCGGATGACAAAGAACCCCGGGTTCAGAAACCCGACCTTGCCCGCCAACAGCGGATCGTGGGCCGCCGCGGCGGCGTCGGTCCAGTGGTAGAGATGGTTCATCCCGAGTACCACCGGAATCGCGAGAACCGCCATCAGCCACACGTTGGCCGCGACCGCCTCAGCGATCCTGCGCACGACAACACTCCAGCCGGCGCGGGTGCAGTGCTGAAGGAGAACGAAGAACAGCCCGCCCAGGGAGATGGCGAGAAAGAAGGAAAAGCTCACCAGATAGGTTTCGAGCAGTTGCTCCATGCCGTGCTCAGCGCTTCCCGCAACCAGCAGCGAGCCCGCAACTCCAGTCACGGCCAGCGCTGCGCACACGATCAGGGCGGGACGCACGACCCCGTTGAGACGTCGATTTTCGGTGGTGATGTCCAGTACAGTGCCGTGCATGTGCCCCTCGCTATCTCAGCTGCGACCGGATGTCCTCAGGAACGTCGTCGACCGAGGCGTATTGGCTCCGTTGCAGGGCCCTCACATAGGCGACGATGGCCCAGCGATCTTCGACCGGGATCTGCGAGCCATAGCCCGGCATATTGCGGATCCCATTCGAGATGGTGTTGAAGATGTGACCGGCGGGCCGTTGTCGGATCAGATCCGTGTGGAACGAGGTCGGAGGTGTCCATGTGCCTTCCTGCAGCTCGTCCGCCCTTTTGGCCACCATTCCATCTCCGGCGCCGGCCAATCCATGGCACGGTGAACAGAAGATGTCGTAGCGCTGCCGTCCGCGTTCGAGCATCGCTGAATTCACCGGCGTCGGGATCGCCGCCGCCCACTCGTCACCCAGCCTGCCAGTGACGAGCTCTGCCCGGCCGAGAGTTGAGCCACGCGCTACGGTTCCCGGGACCGTCGGACGCATCGCCCTGCGATCGGCGAAGAGCGCGTTGCGAGACTGGGCCCCGTACCTGGGCTGATTGTCCATATCGGGGACGATGTGAATCCGGGGCTGCGTCGTCGTGGTGACCCTGGCGCGCATGATGAGAGCGATCGGCACCCACGACAGGGCAATCATGGTCACGACGAGGTACGTCAGCCAAAGCGGTAGCTTCATGGGCCGTCCTCGATTCTCTCCACCGGCTGCCCGGAGACGGATTCGAGCAGCTCACGGGTAGCCGTCGTATCGAAGACCGGGTCTTCGGCCTCGATGCTGATGAAGAACCGATCATCGGTCACCCGTTTGAAGGACCGACTCCGAAAGAGCGGGTGATGCAGCTGCGGCAACCCGTTGAGGGCAAGCATGCCGACCAGCGCGCTGATGGCTGCAAAGAGAATGGTGGTCTCAAAAGCGACCGGGATGTTCGCCGGCAGGCTGAAAAGCGGCTTACCGCTGATCAAAAAAGGATAGTCGACGGCGTTCGTCCACCACTGAAGGAAAATCCCCGCTGCAGTCCCGGTGAGCCCTGCACAAAAGACGATGTACGGAAGAACAGTTTTCTTCACTCCCATCGCAGCGTCGAGACCGTGGATGACAAACGGGGTGTGAGCATCCCAGCGGGTGTATCCGGCATCGCGAACGGTTCTCGCCGCGCGCAACAGTTCATCCACCTTGTCAAACTCCACCAGATAGCCAAACAGAGCCGGCGCCTCGGCGCCACTCGCGGTCGGCGTCGTTGCGCTGCTCATGACACAACCTCCACGCCAGCGATATCGCCGTGGTAATCACCGTGACCGCGGTGACCTGGCCGGTCGAGGTGAGCCTGTGGCATCACCCCCTTGACCTCGGCCATGCCGATCATCGGCAGGAAGCGGACAAACAGCAGGAAGAGGGTGAAGAAGAGACCAAAGCTGCCGACAAAGGTCAGGACATCGATCACGGTCGGCCGGTAATAGCCCCAGCTCGTGGGCAGGTAGTCGCGACTCAGCGAGCTCACGACAATCACAAACCGCTCGAACCACATACCCACGTTGATCAGGACCGAGGCGATCCACAGAATCACCGTGTTGTTCCGGTACTTCCGGAACCAGAAGATCTGCGGCACCAGGACATTGCAGGTTACCATCGTCCAGTAAGCCCAGGCGTAGGGGCCGAAGGCGCGGTTCAAGAAGGTGAAGGCCTCGAACCGATTTCCGCTGTACCAGGCGATAAAGAACTCGGTCGAGTACGCCAGACCGACCATCATGCCGGTGGCGAGCATGATCTTGGACATGTTCTCGAGATGGCGTGCGGTGATGATCTCCTCGAGGCCGAAGATCTTGCGGGTTGGGATGATCAGCGTCACGACCATCGCGAAGCCCGAGAATATGGCCCCGGCAACGAAGTAGGGCGGGAAGATCGTGGTGTGCCAGCCCGGCATGATCGAAACCGCGAAATCAAAGCTCACGACCGAGTGCACCGATAGAACAAGCGGTGTGGCAAGAGCAGCGAGCAGCAGGTACGCGAACTCGAAGCGATGCCAGTGCCGATTCGATGAGCGCCACCCGAGGCTGAGGATGCCGTAGGCGTAAAACCGTAGCTTGGTCGTGGCCCGGTCGCGAAGGCTCGCCAGATCAGGGATCATCCCCATATACCAGAAGAGCAGCGACACGGTTGCATAGGTACCGACCGCAAAGACATCCCAGAGAAGCGGCGAGCGGAAGTTCGGCCACATGGACATCTGGTTGGGTATCGGGAACAACCAGTACGCAAACCAGATACGACCCACGTGGATGCCGGGGAAGATCCCGGCGCAGACCACCGCGAAGATTGTCATGGCCTCGGCAAAGCGATTAATGCTGGTCCGCCATCTTTGCCGCAGCAGAAAGAGGATGGCCGAGATGAGGGTTCCGGCGTGACCGATGCCGACCCAGAAGACGAAGTTGACGATGGCGTATCCCCAGCCGACCGGAACCTGGAGGCCCCAGACGCCGATTCCGGTGGTGACCAGATAACCGATCATCGCGAACAGGAGAAGGGTCAAACTGGAGGAAATGGCGAAGGCAACCCACCACATCATGGGTGTCTTGGGCTGCTCGACGATGCCACAGACTTTTTCGGTGACCGAGTGAAAATCGTTGTCTCCGACCACCAGCCGGGCACGGACCGTCGGGTCGTCGCCGGTGTTGTCGAGATAGGTGCTGGTCGCGCTCATCTTCAGACCGACTCCTTCCCATGGCCATCGGACTCTGCATCAGATGGACCGTGGCCGTCTCCACCACTCCCGCCGAGCGGGTTGTGTAAACGGGCCAGATAGTGGGCCCGAGGTCTGATGTTGAGCTCCGCCAAGGTGGCATACGATCGGTGATCCTCACGCAGCTTCGAGACCTCACTTGTCGGGTCGTTCAGATTGCCGAAGATAATCGCTTTCGTCGGGCAGGTCTGCGCACACGCCGGCACGATTTCGCCATCTCCAATCGGTCGATTGTCGTTTCGAGCGCTGATTCCCACGGCCTCGATGCGCTGCACGCAGAAGGTGCACTTTTCCATCACGCCGCGCGCCCGAACCGTGACCTCCGGGTTGAACTGCATCTTTTCGGTCTGGCCGAGGTTCTTGTGATAGTTGAAGAAATTGAAGCGCCGAACCTTGAACGGACAGTTGTTCGAGCAATAGCGAGTGCCAACGCAGCGGTTGTAGACCATGGCGTTGAGACCGTCAGGGGTGTGCTGGGTGGCGGCCACCGGGCAGACCTGCTCGCACGGGGCGTTCTCGCAATGCACGCAGGTCATGGGCTGAAACACGACCTCGGCGTCTTCGACGTCCTCCGGCGCGACACCAGGCTCGGTCTTGAAGTATCGATCGAGCCGTATCCACTGCATCTCGCGCTGATTGAGCACCTGCTCGCGCCCGACCACTGGAATGTTGTTTTCCGATTGGCAGGCCACGACGCAGGCGTTGCAGCCGATGCAGCTGTTGAGGTCGATGGCCATCCCCCACTGCTCGCCCTCATACTCGTGGTCCTTCCACAAAGAGATCAGTGGCGGGTGATGATCATGCTCGTGGACGATATCCGGGTTGGCGCGATATTCGTCGAGCGAGGCTTCACGAACCAGGGTTGAGACCCGAAGATTCCGTTCGGCGAACCCGAGAGTGTCGATGGCAAAGTGATCCTGGGTGGTGGCCAGACTGTATCGCCGACCGGTACCTCGGACCTTTGCGCCAAGCACGATGAACGGCGCCTCTGTCGTGCGCACTGCGTATGTGTCGACCCCAACGCCGGTACCCACCTGACCCGCCGCCGTACGACCATGACCGAGGGCAACCATGAGGCTGTTCCGCGCCTGGCCTGGCAGCACGTAGACCGGTAGCTCAAGGATCGAACCGTTGGCTTCGACGGCCGCCACCTCGCCGTCGGCCACGCCGATCTCTCGCGCTGTGGACGGTGACATGAGGAGGGCGTTGTCCCAGGTGATCTTGGTGAGAGCATCCGGCAGCTCCTGAAGCCACCCGTTGTTGGCGAAACGACCGTCGTGGACCCGGGCGTCGGCCACCAGCACCAGCTCGAGACGCTCGGCCGAGGGAGCATCCACATCGAGCAGCTCGCGTATTCGGTCAACCGCCGCAGACAACGTCAGGGGATCCGGGCTCGGGATCACCGTATCCCAACTGCTGGCGCCGACGACACCGTCATGGACCGACTGCCGCCAGAATCCCTCGAAGTCGAGCGCGTTTGACGCCTGGCGGAGGTGGGTACGCACCAGATCGTAGCCTGTGGTGAATTCTCCTCCAGCGAGGAGCCCGATCACCTCGATCTCCGAACGCCCCTCGTAGAGCGGTGCGATCAGGGGCTGGCGCAGGGTGAGTGTGCCGTCCCACGCGGTACCGTCGCCCCACGACTCGAGAGTGTGGCTGAGCGGTAGATGCCAGGTACATCGTCTCGAGGTCTCGTCGTCATACAGGCTGAGATGCACCGTGATCGGCACGTCGCTCAAAAGACTCGAAAAACCGAGATCGGCCGGTGCATCATAAGAAGGGTTGCCACCGACGATCAACAAGGTCTCGAACTCACCCGCGCGGATGCCCTGGGCGAGGTCGGCGATTGCTTGCATGTGGGTCGGCCGATCGGGATCAGGGACCGCGCTGTAGGTGAGAGTCGAATCTGCCGCTTCGAGCGCGTGGTTGAGCACCGCCGCCAGAGCGTGGACCGCCGGTTCCTGTCGCGATCCGACCAGGATCACGCAACGACCCCGGTTGTCGATCAGATCGTCGGTCAGCTCTTCGACGAATTGTCGTTCTCTCTCGGTCGCTGTCCGGCCGGTCGAACCGGCGAATCCAGCCGCCGCCGGCGGAAGCTGCACACCATGGATGGCCACCAGCCGGTGGGCAACCGCAGCGAGCAAAGCCGGGATCTGGCTGGAAGATAGAGCCAGCCTGTGATCGGCACGGGCACCGGTCAGGCTGAATCCGCTCTCACCGACCCACAGGCGCGAGTCGAGTCCCGATTCGGGGTGGCGCGCACCGGCAAACTCACGCGCCAAACGCAAAGCCGCCGGGTGGTCAGAGAGCGGATCGGCGTCAAAACAGGCAACGACTCGAGCCCCCGCAAGATTCGGCTGAACCCGCAGCCTCGACCCGAAGGCAAGTCGCGTCCCCTCGCGCTCGTTGTCGCGCGACACCGGCTCGTACTCGAACCACCGCGCCTCAGGGCGGGCGTTCAAGAACCGGTCGCGCACGAACGCTCGGGTCGGTGACGACGAGGAAGAGGCGAGCACAGCCACCCCGGCACCTGTCGCCGAGAACCGCTCGGCGACGACACCCTCGAAGTCGCTCCACTGTTTGACGAACTCCTGACCACTCTCACGGAGCAACAGGCGGCGGCTTCGATCCGGGTCATAGAGCTGGAGAATTTCCGCCTGGGCAACGGCACTGAGCGCTCCAAGGCTATCCGGGTGCAGTGGATTGCCCTCCGATTTGATGGGTCGACCGTCGTAGGATGAAACCAGCATCCCGATCGCCGCTCCGTCGTGCTCCATCGAGGTGGCGAAGATCTCGGGCACTCCCGGCACCCGTCCTTCCGGCCGGTGGGCGAAGGGAACGATTTCCTCTGCCGGCCACCGGCAGGCGGTCAGCCCGGCAAACGCCATCGAGGCGCCCATCACCTGGAGAAATTGTCGCCGGGTTGCGGGTGGAAGCCGGTCCCAGTCGTCGTCGGGGAATTCGCGTCTCACGGCCTCCTGAAACTCGGGGGTTCGCTCGAGCTCGTCGAGGCTTCGCCAATATGCTGAGCCGTTCGCGTTCATCGGTGACATGTGTTGCAATCCTGTGGGGGGTTGATGTTGTGGGTCTCGCGGAGACGTCGACCGAGCACCAGCTGGTCCTCCGCGGGAACCCAGTCGAGCTGGGTGACGAACTCGTTCGGCCTCAGGTGTTGCTCGGGGTTGCGGTGACAATCGAGGCACCAACCCATGCTCAACGGCTCCACCTGGGTCACAACCTCCATCGTGTCGATGCGGCCGTGGCAGGACACACAACCGATGCCCCGCCGCACATGCGCACTGTGGTTGAAGTAGACGTAGTCAGGGAGGTCATGGACGCGAATCCATTCGACCGGCATCCCGGTGGAGTAGCTCTCGAGCACTGGAATCAGCTTTTCGGAGTTGGCGCGAACCATCGTGTGGCAATTCATACAGGTCTGAGTGGGCGGAATGGCAGCGTGAGCCGTTTCCTCCACCGTATTGTGGCAGTACCTGCAGTCGACCCCCAGCTGACCAACGTGCACCGCGTGGCTGTACGGCACCGGCTGTTCGGGAGCGTAACCGACATCCGTAGCCTTGGGCGAAAAGCCAAAGGCTACGATCACCGACACATACAACAACCCTCCCAGCGCTCCAACCGCCACCGCGGGTCGCAACACTGACGTCCATTTTGGGAAAATGAAGATATCATTGGACTTGTCTTCATTCATGAGAACGAATCCTAACTTTGAAAGCGCGAGAAGTCAAGCCAAAATAGCGGGTAGAATACCCCCATGAACAATGTCACGATCGACCTACGATCCGACACGGTAACACATCCGACAAACTCGATGAGAAAGGCAATGGCCAGCGCCGAGGTCGGCGACGATGTCTATGGAGAGGACCCGACCGTCAACCGACTCGAGGAGCGGTCGGCAGAGCTCATGGGTCGAGATGCGGCAGTCTTCGTCCCGACCGGGACGATGGGGAACCAGATTGCCATTCACATCCACACTCACCCTGGTTCGGAAGTCATCGCCGAGGCGGGCGCCCACGTCTTCAACTTCGAGATGGGAGCCATGGCCACCCTTTCGGGGGCCCTCCCACGCACCGTCGAATCCACGTCTGGGATCCTCGATCCGGTTCAAGTAGAGGCCGCGATCCAGCCGACTGCTGGCTACCGGACACCCACCTCGTTACTGGTTCTGGAGAACAGCCACAACCTTGCAGGCGGCCGCGTCACACCTCCGGCAGTCATGGCGGAGCTGGTCGCCGTCGCGCGTCGTCACGGGTTGCCGGTCCACTTGGATGGAGCCCGGGTCCACAACGCGGCCGCAGCGCTCGGCATCCGGGCGGCCGATCTCAGCGTCGGTTGCGACACCGTGATGTTCTGTCTCTCGAAGGGTCTCGGGGCCCCGATCGGCTCGATGCTTGTGGGAGACACCGAC
>CBDTWX010000219.1:0-9038 GCA_965364305.1 uncultured Thermoanaerobaculia bacterium | reverse complement strand
AAGCTGACCCCTGCCGGTGTGTAGCCGCCGTCGTACGGCACGTGGCACGAGGTCTGGTCGGAGTAGAGGTCGACCGAGACGTCGTTGATGTCGAGATACTCGAGGAGGTCGACGATGTTGCCCTGGTAGGCCACCGACAGGGCTTCGCCCTTTTCGGCCGCCTCGAGCATCCAGCGGACCGAGGTCTCGAGATCGTCCGAGACCCGAGACACCCAGCCCTGCGAGTGCCGGGTCTCGACTCTGGAGGGGTCGACCTCGGCGACGATGCCGGCGCCGCCGGCGATCTCGAGCGCCTTGGGCTGTGCCCCGGACATCCCGCCGAGCCCCGAGGTGACGAAGGTCTTGCCCTCGAGATTGCCGTCCTCGGGCACTCCGAGGTAGAGACGGCCAGCGTTGAGGAGGGTGATGTAGGTGCCGTGGACGATTCCCTGGGGTCCGATGTACATCCATCCGCCGGCGGTCATCTGTCCGTAGTTGACGCCGCCCAGCGCGGCGAGACGATGGAAGTCCTCGGGGGTGTCGAACATCCCGACCATGAGGCCGTTGGTGATGATGGCGCGTGGCGCCTCCGGCCGTGACGGGAAGAGGCCCAACGGGTGGCCTGAGCTGACGACCAGGGTCTGGGTGTCGACCATGACCTCGAGGTAGCGCTTGATCAGCAGGTACTGCATCCAGTTCTGGCAGACCTGGCCGGATTCGCCGTAGGTGACCAGCTCGTAGGGGTAGAGGGCGACGTCGAAATCGAGGTTGTTGTCGATCATCACCTGCATCGCCTTGGCCTCGGTGATGCGTCCGTTGTAGGTATCGATGGGTCTGCCCGACAGCCGACCCGCCGGACGGTAGCGATAGCCGTAGATCCGTCCCATGGTGCGGAGCTCTTCGAGAAACACGGGGGCGACCACCTCGTGGTGCTCGGCAGGCACGTATCGCAAGGCATTTTTCAGGGCGACGATCGTGTCGTGATGGTTCAGGTCGTGTCCCCGGTTCGGCGCTCGGCGGATCCCGGGCTCGAAATCCTTGGGTTCGGGCAGCTCGGTGAGCTCGACGGTCAAAACCGGCTCGGTCATCTCATCCTCCCGCGCCGTCATTGTAGCCCCGCCCTTTTCTGCCTCTCACGGCTCGAGGCCGTGAGAGGCAGAAAAGGGGGAGGGGAAGAATCAGCGTCAGAGCCAGCTCCAACGTCAGAGTCAGATGTCAGGCGCAGGGTCGGCGGCAGGGGCGTGCACGCAAGGCGCGTGCACGTCGGATGAATCCGCTCCACACAGATTCCTCCAAGGACGCCATGCGTCCTTGTTCGAAATGACATGTAGTGACGGTCGTGTCGGATTGTCATTCGTAGCGAGGATGCGAAGCGTCCGACGAGAGATCCATTCGCTTCGCTCAGGACAAGCCTATGGGGTGGGCGGGCATTCCCAATTCGGAGATCCCGTTTGGGGGTGGGTGGGGGAAAACCAAAAACTAAAAACTCAAGACTAACTCAAGTCTCAAGCCTCATTCTGCAAACGGCACCGCCGCGATCTCGACCTCCGGGCTGTAGAGAGAGTTGACCTTGACGCCCGCCGACGACAGGGAGTAGAGCGCGTCCTCGATATAGACGCTGCGCCGCATCCAGGGTTGATACTTCGAGTCGCCGAGTCCCCGATGGTCGACCCTACCGAGCTCGAAGATGCCGATTTCTGGATCGACGCTCATCACGATCAGCCCGCTAAAGCGGTCCTCGCCACCGCCGATGTACGCCGGAATCGATAGGACGTCACGGTGGTAGGTGAAGGCATGGTGATCAGAGAGAGCTTCGGACCACGACCACGAGTTCTCGTCGTCCTCGATGAGGTATCGATGGGCGAGCTTCGGATTGGCGAAGTCACGGACATCGAAGACGCTCACAGCCAGACCGACCACGCGGCCGTCCACATCGGCCTCCATCCCAACCGCCAGCAGCCAGTCGTTGCCGATCGGATGCAGATAGGATGAGAATCCCGTCACCTCGAGCTCTCCAACGACCGTTGGCTGGGTCGGTTCGGAGAGATCAATGGTGTAGAGTGGATCGATCTGCTCGAACGTCACAACGTAACCCTTGTCGCCGAGAAAGCGGACCGCGAAGATCCGCTCACCCGGTCCGAGGCCGCCGACATGACCGACCACGTCGAGTTTTCCGGCGCCATTGTCTGACAACACGTGCACCGAGCTCGCCTGGTCCTCGTCGGATGTGGTGCCCCACCACCAGTCGAACTCGGTAGTGGCGATTCGCAGAAATCCATCGTGTTCCGAGAGTGCGAACTGATCGAGGATCCAACCATCGACCTCGCCTGACGCGGCGTAGCTCACCGGCGCCGGTGCAGCCGGATCGAGCGTGAACTTGTGGACTGCGGTGGTCATGTCGGGAGGTCTCCAGCCCCACCACCACCAGTCGCTCGATTGCGCCACATAGAGGCTGGCCGCCGAAGCGTAGACCGTCCAACCATCTGCGAGGAGGCCGACTGCGGTCACAGGTCCATCGTCGTCGAGATCAAGGTGGAGGACTGACAGAATGGCCCAGCTCGAGGGGTGAGCTGGTCGATAGAGCGAGCCGCAATCGAGGAGTGGTCTTGCCGGCGCGTCCGGGTCATCCGGGGTGAAATCCCGCATCTGCGGCAACATCGTGTCGATTGGTGTTTCGGCGAGAATATCGGCCACCAGCGGTGTCAGGATGGCGCGGGCCTCGGCCAGGATTCGTTCACGTTCCTCCTCGGTCGCGTCCCATGGGAGATCGGGAAGTCCGATCTCGTCATTCCACACCAGTTCCCACAGCTTCTCTGGAAACTCGGTGTGCGATCTGATCACGGCATAGAGATCGCCGTCGATGAGACGGGCGTCCACCAGCCATCCCCCGACATCGACAGAGCGAAGGACCTTCGGCACCTCCGGGTCGGACACGTCGAGGAGCTCGAATCGGGTCACGTCCGAGCCGGAGCGGTAATACCCGCCCCAGATCCATTGCTGTGAGGCGACCAGCACACGGTTGCCGCGGAGGAAGAGGCCGCGTGCGTGGTCCTGGGTCGCAACCGATGCCAGCTTGGTGGTGGCCTCGGCAGGCCACGATCTGAGCACGTGCAGCGAATGGTCTCCGACGGCATAGAGATGGGTGCCGTTGGTCTTGACGATGTCCATCTCATCGACGTCCTGCTCTTGATTGTTGGTCGTACTGTAGTCGCTCGGCACATCGGAAGGGGTGCGACCGTCCTCGGCTCCGCCCGACCACGGCAGGAGGTACCGCCAGCTGTAGCGCTGCTCGATGAGCGTTTCCACGGCGACCTTGACCAGGTATGCCTGGAGATCGCCGCAGCTGGAGAGCGCCTGAAGAGAGACTGACTGCATGGGCGTGGGGCGGTTCGCCTGGACCCGCCTCCCTGGACGGCGCACCTCCGAGGTGGTGTTTTTCTCCGCCAGGATCGGCGTGGCGAAGGCGAACACCGCAAGTATGAGGGCAAGATTCGTCGAGGACCGGCTGTTACCGATCATGATCGGCTCCCTTCGAACATATTCAATATATATCCCGATGCGGCCATTTGCATTCTCCCGGGCAAGACTCTCCGCGCGGAGGTGATGTGATCCACGGCGGCAGGGGCAGTGGCAGAGACAGCGACCGGGGTAGGGGCAGCAATCGGGGGCAGGGGTCAGATTCAGCGACAGATTCAGCCGACAGTGACAGGAACAGCGACCGCAGTTGAACCATTTGTCATTCTGAGGAGGACCCCGGGTCCGATGGAGAATCTGGGTGGGCGGGAGGATTCTGGATCTCGATATTGGTCTCGATTCTGCAACGAGTGAGGGGTGAGAAAGACTCTCTCAGAGAGATTCGATTGATCCATTGATGCGAACTAACCTTCCTACCGATTGAAGTTAGCTATTTTCCCCACGATCGGATAACATCTATTCTCTGGAGGGCGCGCGACCTCATGATGGCTCTCGACAACGTGGACCTCAAGCGTCAGGTGAAAGTCATTCACTTCGAAGGGGGACACCGCGTTCGAGCCCACCTCAACACACTCGGTATTCACATCGGAGATTGGTTGACGGTCGTGGAACGGGCGCCCTTCCGCGGTCCCGTGCTGGTCGAGGTCAACGGCAGCCGCCTCGCCCTCGGTCGCGGCATCGCGGCCAAGATCCATGTCGATGTCGATGGCGATGTCGAACCGCTGCTGAGCACAGCCCCGGAATCCGAGACCGAGCAGCGATGAGGTTCGTCCTTGCCGGACAGCCAAACAGTGGCAAGAGCACGATCTTCAACTCGGTGGCGGGCTACCGCTCGGCGACCGCCAACTTTCCCGGATCGTCAATCACCTTTACCGTCAGCCGTGCCCTGATCCACGGTCGCGAGGTGGAAGTGGTGGATCTTCCCGGCATTTATTCCTTGACCTCGTCCCGAGAGGAGGCCGGCAACGCCGAGACCTACCTCCTCGAGGAGGAGTACGACCTCATCATCAACATCGTCGATGCGAGCCGCCTCGGGCGTTCGCTCGAGCTCACTCAACAACTCCTCGAGCTCGAAATACCGATGATCGTTGCCCTCAACATGATGGACGAGGCCGCGCGCGGAGGCATGGAGATTGACCGCGACGTCTTGGCGAAGCAGCTTGGCATACCGGTGGTATCGACCGTCGGTCGGCGCGGGCTCGGTCTGAAGGAGCTCTTCAGGGTCGCTCTGCAACACGCCCACGCAGGCGAAAACGGCCTGCCGCTCACCCTCGATCGCGAGGTGGAGGAGGCGGTGGAGGAGGTGGCAACCTTCCTCGGCGAGGACGACGTCAAGACCTCTATTCCACCCCGATTTGCGGCTCAGAAGTTGCTCGAACGCGACCCGCATTTTGAGCACCTGGTCTACTCCCAACAACCGGAGATCAAGAAAAAGGTGCGCGGTGTGGCCTCGGTGCTGCAAAAGGCGCACGGTTGGAGCGCCGATCAGGTGATATCCGGCAGCCGCCACGCCGTTGCCCATTGCATCGAAGAGCTGGTGGTTCACCACGAAAGACCGCAGCTGGGATGGCGGGAGTGGGCTGACCGGATCTTCCTCCACCCGTGGACCGGCGGACCGGTGATGGTGCTGATCCTGGGGCTGCTGTTCTGGGTTGTCTTTCGAGTCGGACAACGGCTGGAAGCGCCGCTTGTCGAACTCATCGACGACCTCAGCAGCGCTCTGGCCGTCAGGCTGCCGCCGGACACGTTGATCGGGACGATTGCCGGAGGCGCCCTGACCGGGATTGGAGGCGGCGTGGCCATCGTCCTGCCTTATCTGCTGCCGTTTCTGATCGGTTTGGCGATCCTCGAGGATTCCGGGTATCTGCCCCGGATGGCCTACATCCTCGACAATTTCATGCACCGCATCGGTCTCCATGGCAAATCGGTGCTGCCGCTCATTCTGGGGTATGGCTGCTCGGTGCCGGCCATCATGTCGGCCCGCATCCTGCCGTCTCTCCGCGACCGAAGGATCACCGCCGTCTTGGCGTCGTTTATCCCGTGCTCGGCGCGGACAATCGTTATCTTCGGTCTGGTGGCGGCCTACATGGGTCCGTGGTGGGCGTTGAGCATCTATTTGCTCAACCTGGTCATCGTGATGGTCCTCGGGAACGTCTTGGCCCGCACCGTGAAGGGCGCGTCTCCGGGTCTGATCCTCGAAATACCAGAGCTCCAGATCCCTCATGCGAGGACCTTAGCCGCCAAGACATGGCTCACGCTCAAAGAGTTCATTACGATCGCCTGGCCGTTGTTGGTGTTGTCTTCGGTGGTCCTCGGACTCCTCGAATGGGCTCATGCCGCCGACTCGGTCAACGCTCTCCTGTCGCCGCTGACGGTCTTCCTCCTCGGTCTTCCCGCTGCGGTCGGGATGACCCTTGTCTTCGGAATCCTGCGCAAGGAGCTCACCCTGGTTATGCTGGTCCAGGCGCTTGGAACCACCCACCTGCACACCGTCATGACAAATGGTCAGATGCTGACCTTCACCCTCTTCGTGGTGTTTTATGTGCCCTGTGTTGCCACTATCGCGGTGATGGCCAAGGAGCTGGGCTGGCGGGACACGGCGTTGATCTCGGTCTTTTCAATCGCCCTGGCGATCGTGATCGGCGTTGCCGGGCGCATCGGCTACGCGATGTTCACATAGAGATCGCAGCTCGAGCAGATGGCGGCTCGCCGGCGATCCTCGATGCTGGATGCTGGAATCGCGCTCCCAAGGGCCCCCACCCAGATCCTTCGTCGGGAGGAACCCTCCTCAGGATGACAGCTTGAGCCGCCATACCGCTCGTCGGAGGCACGCGCAATCCCCCGCCAAGAATATCGTAAAAAATGTCATCCTGAGTGAGTCCGACGAACGAAGGATCCATTCGACTCGCTCCGCTCGCTCAGGACAAGCCTGGGTGGGTGGGACGTTTGCGTTCGATTGACACTCTCGACCTCGAAGGCTCGCTCCATCACCCATGAACGGCCCGGAGGTGACCATGCTGCGCCGCCACTGCCGCCGTTCACCGCCGCTGATCTCTGACGCTGACGACTGCCGCTGTCTCCTGTCGCTGACCCTGTCAACCGAAGCGGACGCTGTCCCTTATGACTACTTCTTGCGAGGATTTCTGCAGCCTACTGGTCGTGGGGGTTTTCATCGCGACGCTGTTTCTCGCGGGCGATGCGCTCTTCCTCGGCTCGTTCCGCTAAATACCGCGCCCTTTCGGCCGCCTCGCGCGCACGCTCCTCGGTGGCGCGCTCGCGAGCGCGCGCTTCAGCCATCGCGCGCATCCCGGCGATCTGTTTTCTGAACTCCTCGCGTTGCTCTTCCGTGAGCTGTCCGCGTTCGGCGGCCCTGGCTTCCAGCTCGGCGGCCCGCGCCGCAAACTCACGCACGCGCTCCTCGTAGACGAGGGCGCGAGCTGCGGCCCGTTCCTCCGCCCTCTCGCGTGCCTTAAGGGCCGCCCGCACGCGCTCCTCGACGCGTTCACGCTCGCGCGAACGGCGGTCTGTCTCTCCCTGCTCCTGTTTTTCTGAAGCTTCTTGTGGTGGGGCGGGGGGTTCGGGCGCGCTTGGTGGCGTCGCCGGTGTCTCGTCAGCTGGTGCAACAGGTGCTGCGGCAGGTACGGGGGCCGCTTCGGCCTCGGGTGGAGGCTCGACCGACGATGGGGCGACCGGGGCCGGAGCAACCTCCGGTACGCGAGCTGTGACTGGTGCCGGTGCGGCCTCAGGAGCAGGGGCCGTGACGGGGGCCGGAATCGCCTCGGGTGCGTGGGCGGCCGGTGCGGCAGGCACCACCGGAGGGGCTTCGTCCGCATCTGACCACGTCGTGACCTTGACAGGTTCCGATCCCGATGCGCTCGACTCCGCGTGGGCCGGCGCCGGTACGACGACCGGCAGCACCGACACGGCGCCGATGACCGCGGCGATCGCGAGTGGTGCGGCCCATGGAGAGATGCGCAGGCGATCGGATGACCCGAGGATCAGGTTTCGAACACGACGGTCGAGACGCGGGCCGGCGGCGAGCGCCGATGCAGGCGCACCTATCGGAGATGAAACACCCCAATGGGCGACCACGACAAGACAGCGGGCCAGACCGACCCGATCACCGGTGCAGGCAACGGCCCGCTCGTCGGTCAGGTGCTCGGCGATCTCCTCGAGCCGGCCGCGTACGAGTCGGTTGAGCGGTTGCAGAATGAACATCGCCTCGCCAAGACGGTAGAACAACTGCCATACTGGATCACGGCGGGCGAGGTGAGCCAGCTCGTGGGCGAAGAGACCGGTCTGGTGCTCGACCGCGAGATCGCCCACCCGCTCGGGACAGCAGATCTCAGGCTGCCTGATGCCGGTGGCAAAGGGCACTGCGACGGCCTGCGAGGTGCTCAGCCGGACCTTTCGTCTGAGACCCATAGCGGCGGCGAGACGTTCGATGAGCCGCCCGGTTGGCCGAAACCGTCTCGTCCGCAACAGGCGCCGGAGATCGACATGCGATCGTCCGAGGCCGATCAGCGCCGCCAGCGAGCCGATACCCCACAGGATCAGCAGCGTGGTGTCCCAGAATCCTTCGGCCGCGGCAGGGTCAGCCGAAACGGCATTCGGTACGACACCCGTTGCGACGAAATCGTCCTCGACCTCGATCATGGCTGCGTTCGCCTCGGTTTTCCGGGTCGGGTCGACTTCGTACGCACCGGCCAGCGGTTCGATACCGAAACCTACCTGGAGGCTTGCCGTGAGGACGCCGCCGACCAGTGCCGTTCGGAGCAGGATTTCCTGGAGTGTGAGGCTGCGGTCGCCGAGCCAGCGCGACGCGAGCCACGCGCCGGCCAACAGGACGGTACTGTGGATCAGATAGGTCAGAAGCCAGGATGCCACGGCTATCGGATTCATCGTTGCCCGTCCTTTCCGCGATCGGCGGAATCCAGCAGGGTGCGGAGTCTCTCGATCTCCTCACTGTCGATTTCTCGATCGGCGACCAAATGCGACACCAGCGCGGCCGGGTCGCCGGCGAACAAACGATCCAGCAGCTCACCGACCATCGAGGAACGCACCGCGCTTTCAGTGATCATGGACCGGTAGACGAACTGCCGGCCTTCGACCCGGTGGGCGACAACGCCCTTGTCCTCCATCTTACGAAGCATCGTGGCGATGGTTGTGGGGGCCAGGCCGCGCTCGTCATAAAGCGCCTGGTGCACCTCTGCCACCGTTGCCTCGTATCGGTCCCACAAGACCTGCATGATGGCGTGTTGAAGCTCTCCGAGGGTGTGCTTGCCCATGGCTCCTCCGTTCCGACTACCAAGGTAATACTACCTAGGTAGTTTGTCAAGCACAGGTCCCGGGGGTGGTTATCGGAGGTCAGGCGATTCTCGAGTCCAAATGATCGTCGAACGCCGGCACGCCCTGTTGTGGGGGGTGCAGACCTAACCCGGACTATTCACCAGTCTTCGGCTGCAAGGCCCGATGCACCGCTCCCAGCGACGTTTTCTCGCCTCGGGGTGCTCGACGTACTGTCAAGTACACCTCCGCGCCCCTCGGGTCGAAAACGACCCTGGGCACGTCACCTCGAACCTTTC
>CBDTWX010000218.1:0-9086 GCA_965364305.1 uncultured Thermoanaerobaculia bacterium | reverse complement strand
AGCCGTTTTGCATGACCCCTGCGCTGAAACGGCGGCAGAGTCGCAACCTTGAGAACGTGCAGATCCAGGTACTGCCATGCGCAAAAGAGATAGGCCACCAGGTGGCCCGCCGGATCGACCAGCAGCCGGTTGAAGCGACCATCCGCGAGAATTTCAGAGACCAAGAACTGCTGTGGCCATGGGTCCGCAAAACAGTCGATCTCAGCTTCGGCCAGAATCCGCGCGTCCGATATCTGTGGCGGCCGGACGGACACTCGGTTCCTCATCTCAGAAACCATCGGATGGACGGTGAATCGGGGGTCCCTCCACGTACAACGGCTCGAGCTCATCCGGTGACGCTCCCATCGAAGCAAGGAACAACAGCGCCTCGGCTGAACTCCGGACGATCGGCGCACGCTCGGCATCGCCAAGATCGAGTGCCTCTGCCGCCGACCAGGGTCCGCTCCCGGTGATCGTGGTCAGCGGCATGATTTCGATGTCTCCCAGAGCCCGCGGCAGGCCCGAATCTTCAAGCTCGTACTTGCGGGCATAAACCTCGCCTCGACGCCCGGGTTGAGCACACCAGACCGATCCGGGACCTGCGCAGCGTGCCGCCAACATGAGCAGGGACTCGAAGGCCAGGCATTCGGCGCCGTTTGCGGCCGCCAGACCAAAGGCGGTTGCGAGCCCGGCGCGGATGCCGGTGAACGAACCTGGGCCGCGGGAAACGATCACCCTCGTGAGCGCCTCCGGAGTGAGACCGGCATCCTCCGTCAAGAGGTCGACGGCGGCCAGCACCAGCGTCGAGCGAGGTGAGACGCCGCCGAGGCGGACCAACGACGTCGTTCGGCCGGAGGGTGTGGCGAGCGCCACCTCCAACTGCGGGCCGCAGGTCACCAACCCGAGGCTCGGCTGGACGACGTTCACCGAAACCCCATCCACGCGAGCTCCGGTCATTTTCCGTCCGCGGCCGCTCTGCCGTTTCCCTGGTCCGGAAGCAGTTCCAACCACGCGACTGCAGATCGCTCGACCGCATCGCGACTGAAGGGGAATCGCGGTGTTCCTCCTTCCAGCCAGGTCTCGACCTGATCCGCGTAGTGCGCCGACCACGGGCGCCCGCTCTGCCCAACCGGCAGCACCAGCACGGTTTCGTCCCAGTTTCCGACCTCGGTCACGAATCGCATGGCGGGGATGGAAGAGACGTTGAACGGCTGCGACGCGCTCCAATAGTGGGCGTTGACCGTCACGTTGTCGCCCGCCGCCCGAAACGGCCCGCGACTCCACGAGTCAGACGCCATTCGACCGACACCGGGAATCCAGGTCAGCGGATGCTCGAAAAACACCTGGTGGACCTCTCCCCAGGGCTGGGGTCGATCGAGGCCGTCAAGATCATCGATGACCCGTCGCAGGATCTCGGCCCTCGTTTCTTCGCCAACCGTTCCGACGTCGTCCCACCACTCCTTGTCGAGACCACCGACCAGGAGACGGAGCAGCTCCTCCGGACCGAGCGGGCTGGCACCGAGCCCGTCCCGATCCGCCTCGTCGGAACCGACCGCCTCACTGAGATTCAGCATCAGTCGTGAGAAGAGGGTTGCGGCAGACGATCCGACCTCCATCTTCCCGTCCCACGATTTCAGGCTCTCGACGGTTGGACCGTCGAGCACCTCGAACTCCGGCCGAAGCTGTTTGAGAACCGCAATCGCTCGGCCCGACACCACGTCGTTTTGCAGCACCACGCAGTCGTCCACCGTCCAATCGCGGCGGGCGGCGAGCGCTCCCCGGATTCGTCGTACACGCCAAGGCGGCTCGAACTCTCCCGCAAACCGTTCCCGGTCTGGATAGTCACCCTCGGTAAAGAGATCGTGATTGGCCGACGCCAGGAACCCGTCGTCCGGATCGAGTCGGCGCGGGTTGTCCCTCATCCGCCGAAAGCCTTTCCACGCCCAACGCGAATCCGATCCAGGTGCGGGAAGACGGCCGGCTCCCCGACCGCGATCGGGCGCACGGCCCACCACGTGGTGGAGGATATGGCCAGATCTGTCGGCTGCTATCACGTTCATCGACGGACCCATCACCCCGACCCACGCGTCCGCGACATCGTTGACGGTGACCGCCCGATTCATACCGAGAATCGCCGGCAGAAGGCTCGATCCGTGGAGGGCCGTCCAGGCCAACGCCAGCGCCTCGTCGCGCTGTTCACGGACCAACGGCCCGTGAACGGACAGCCGGATCTTGATCAGCTCGGGGGTCGGCTGCCAGCGCACGATGATGTCCTCGGTCACCGTTCGCAACGGCTGCCATCTCCCATCGACAAGCTCCCGCCCGCCCGAATCGTCGAGGGTGAGCATGAAAAGATCCTGGTCGTCGAGCATCGACAGTGTCAGGCCCCACGCCACATCGTCGGTGTGACCGACAATGACCCCAGGCACACCGGCAATCGATCCACCGGCCACATTGACGCGCGGGCCTCTCAGCTGAATAGCGTAAAAGGTGCCCGGCATCTGCACGTCGAGATGGGGGTCGTTGGCCAGCAAGGGCAGCCCCGAAGCGGTGCGGTCCGGCGCCAGCGTCCAGCAGTTGGACCCCATCCCACCAAGAGGGGGAGTGATCGGTTCGTGGTCGCGGAAGGGGTGTTTGACAGTTTCTCCAGGCGGGATCCAGGCGCGGGCCTCGTTTGGCGACCACCCCCACAACTCAACCGCGCGACTTCTACCCAGCCGGGACAACTCCAGCGCCCGTTGAAGCTCCTCACCCATCGCCCAACTGAGGTTGAGCTGCATCAATAATCCGATGGCCAGCGAATCCTCGATCCGCCAGGGCTCCGGCTCGACACCCAGCAGCCAGATTTCAGGGGCAATCCACTTGCCGTATTCAGAAAGCGCAGCACTGACCCCGGCTACGTAATGCCTCAAGACCGTTTTTTCGTCCGCCGTGAGAAGTGCAGCCTGTCTTCGGGCGGATGCTCCGAGCCGGAGAATCCTCATTTTTCGGTCGTTGTCCAGCGCTACCTCGCCAAAGAGCTCGGCCAACCGTCCGGTCGCCATCCTGCGCGCCATCTCCATTTGAAAGAACCTGTCCCTGGCGTGAAGGTAACCCTGGCTGAACCACAGAGCGGACTCGCTGCCGGAGGTCAGATGTGGAATTCCCCGGCCGTCGAATGCGATCTCGACTCGCGCCGGGCAGCCGGGCACCTTCTGTGAAAACGAGCCCCGCTCGGGGAGGCGGCTGGAAGAGGCACGCGTGCGGAGGTGGGCTAGACCGAGAACCACGATCAGCAGCAGCATCACGCACGACGCCAGCATCAAGAACCAGGCTCGACGAATCATCCAACCCTCCGATGGCCCATTCTACGACGCGAGGAGGGTCAGGTTCATAGCGTGAACGCCGCCCATGTCCAACACCCTCGTTGGGTGCTCACTTCGTGTACGGCTCTCCGGTGCCGGTCTCGCAATACGTTTTGAGGCTCCGCAGATAAAAACCCCAGTGATAATTACAGGTCGCGTAAAAATCGGTCATCTCCCGCCAGTCACCGTGGGTGAAGCGAACGACCGTTGCGCCCTCACGACTCTCGAGCTCGAAGGTAAAGCTCGTATCCACCCACTCCGGGTCACCATCGAGGCATATCCACTCGACACGTTTGTTGGTTTCCAGCGTCACCACCCGCATGGTATTGCGGTATCGATCGCCGAATCTGAAGCTCGCAATCGACCCAACCTCCGGGCGGATCTCGGCGTCGGCTGTCCACCAGCCGGCCAGGCCCTCTTGCTGGGTGAGTGCCATGAAGACGACACCGACCGGAGCGTCAATCGTGACGAGCTGTCGAATTTCTAGCATCGACCGGTCCTTTCCAATGCGCCTCGCGCACGATACAGGATACAAGATGCGCGATGCGCAAGCGCATCAGTTTTGAGTTTTTAGTTCCTAGTTTCTAGTTGCGGACGCCCTCCATGGGTCGTGACTCACCCCCACCAGCGAGTGGCTGATGGCCGACCCTCTACCACCCTCCAGTCTCGGCCGAGAGCCAAAAATTGCTGCCGGGCGCGAGTTCCCGCCCCCGCCACCAACGGGACCAGGAATGAGGAATTCCCACCCGCACAGATCAACACGTTGAACGTTTGAACGTTCCGCCCGCCCACCCAGTAGGGCTCCTCGGAATGACAGTCGAACGCGACCTCTCGTCTCCCGGATCTTGATTCCTTCATCGCAGCGACTGGGGCGGGCGGGCGGCAAATTCGAAATTCGAAATTCAAAATTGATGTAGGGCGTCGGCGGCAGTCCTTATTCCTCATTCCTCGTTCGGGTGGGTGGGTGGATCGAGCATCGAGCGTCGGGCGGGAGGCGGGGTTATACTACATCGCTGGAGTCATATGCTTCACAACGAACCGGACCCGGCGCCCGCCCGCTTCTGGAAAGCCTGATGGGCCGGAACAAAACACCGTCCTCGCAGCTGGCGCGTCTCTCGGCGGTGCTCGACGGCGCGCGCAACATGCTCATCATCGTTCAGAACACTCCGGACCCGGACGCCATCGCCGCCGCCGCCGCACTCAGGGAGCTGGCCAAGCAACGCCACGAGATCGCGTGTTCGATCGGGCACTCGGGAGCCGTGTGGCGGGCTGAAAACCTGGCTCTCCTTCGCTACCTCACCCTCAAGACTCGGGAACTCTCCGACCTCGATCTCGGCCGATTCGACCGACTCGCGATGGTTGACGCACAGCCTGGAGCCGGCAACGTCACCTTTGATTCTGCGGTCCGCCTCGACGTGGTCATCGATCACCACCCAATCCGTCCAGAGACCCGCTCGGCACGCTTCACCGACATCCGCGGCCGATACGGCGCAACCTCGACAATTCTCTATGAATACCTGAAGGCCGCAAAGGTCGCGATCCCGACACCGATAGCCACCGCGATGGTCTACGGGATCCGTTCGGATACCCAGGATCTCGGCCGCGAGAGCACCAAGGCCGATCTCGAGGCATTCCTCGATCTCTACCCGGATGCCAACGCCCGTGCATTGGGCCGAATCGTGCAGGCGCCCCTTCCGAGGAGCTATTTCTCGAAGCTCCGCATCGCCCTCGATCAGGCGACGATCTACGGCAGCCGGGTCGTCTCCTACCTCGGCCACCTCGATTCGCCGGAGATGGTCGCTGAGGCTGCGGATCTGCTGCTGCGTGCCGAAGAGATCGAATGGGCGATGTGTCTGGCGGTGATTGATGGCTGGCTCCACCTCAGCCTGCGGACCATCGATCGGGATCGAAACGCCGGCCACATCGCCCGCAATCTGGGCGGACGGAGGGGATTCGGCGGCGGTCACCAGGCCCTCGCGGCAGCCCAGATCCCACTCTCGGCGAAGAACAATGACGATCGCAGGATCCGCGTAGTCGTACGCGGCCTCACGAAACGGTTTCTCAAGGCCACCGGCAATCCGGACGAACCCGGCGAGCCGCTCTGCCAATAATTCAAAATCAGGAATCTTGAATTATGAGGTGATCGCCTTTTCGTAGACTCGATACACCTTGTACAGCTCTCCGTCCATCAGCCGAACCGCGCGTTTGGTCAGCTCGTTGTCTTCGAGAATCCACGAGTACTCGCACCACTCATAGCCGATCTCGAGGCTCTTTTCCAGACCCTCGCCAAGCAAGACGCCCTCGATGCCCCGCTTGCGGTGATCCGCCTTCACGCCCAGGGTTATCACCCGTAAACCCTTCATGGTCTCCGGTTTACTCTTCAACACATGTTTGAGAGTGCGCATCGGATGCCGCCACGGCGAACCGTCGAGGTCGGCGAGCACCGGGTTCCAATCGGGAATCGTCAGCAGGAACGCCACAGGTTCGCCGTCGTACAGGGCGAATCGAAGGAGGTCGGTCTGAACCAAGGGCTTGAGCTCCTTGGCCAGCCACTCGATCTCGGCGTCCGACATGGGCACGAAACCCCAGTTCTTCTCCCAGGCGGAGTTGTAGATCTCCTGCACCAGCCGGACCTCGGTCTTGAAATCGGCGAGGTTCGCGCCGCGGGTCTCGAGCTCCGGGTTCCTTTTCCGCGTGCGCTCGGCGAGGCGCTGGAGCCTGGACAGGCTCGCGCCGTGCACCGGCGAGATAAAGGCGTGAAGATCCTTGGCCTTTTGGAAGCCCGCACCCTCGATGAGCCGTGGATAGGAGGACGGGTTGTAGGTCATCATCAGCACCGGCGGCCGTGTGAAGCCTTCAACGAGAAGACCGCATTCGTAGTTTGTAGACGGATTCATCGGCCCGAGGACCGCGGTGGCCCCCTTTTCGACGGCCCAGCCCTCGACCGCGGACAGCAGATCCCTCGCCACATCAGGACGATCGATGGACTCGAAGAATCCAAAGAAGACCACGTTCTCTTCGTGCACCCGATTGTGCGAGTGGTTGAGAATCGCGGCCACCCGACCCACAACATCGCGGCCCTCCCAGGCGAGGAAGAGCTCGATCTCGGCCGCCTGACCGCCTTCGTAGAACGGATGACGCCGCTCGTCGAGCAGCTCCCGAACCGACGCCTTGAGAGGTGGGACCCAGTTGGGGTCGTTCTTGTAGATCTGCCACGGATGGTCGATGAACCGGGCCCTGTCGGATCGCCCGCGAACCGCCCGTACGGTCACGTGATCACACCCATTTCTCGCCCAACGCCCCTGATGATCTCGAGGGCGCTGTCGAGCTGGTCGCGCGTGTGGGTCGCCATGTACGAGGTGCGTATCAGCGCACGCCCCTCGGGTACCGCAGGCGAAACGACCGGGTTGACGAAGACCCCCTCCTCCTGGAGGCGGAAGGTCATCTTGAACGCGGTGACGTTCTCGCCGACGACGAGCGGAATCACCGGCGAGGCCGATTGGCCCGTGTCATAGCCCATCGTGGTGAACTCGCGCTTCATATAGTCCGTGTGGTCCCACAGGCGCTGCCGACGTTCCGGCTCGCGTTCGATGATTTCCAGCGCCTTGATGACGGTCGCCACCGATGCCGGCGGCGGCGCAGCTGAGAACATCAGCGATCGCGCCTTATGTTTAATGAAGTCGATGACCTTGCTTTCACCCACAACGAAACCGCCCACCGCCGCCAGCGACTTCGAAAATGTCCCCATCACGAGGTCGGCCTCGGAATCGAGCCCAAAGTGTTCCGCAGTCCCCCGCCCACCATCACCCATCACACCGATGCCGTGAGCATCGTCCACCATCAGGCGGGCACCGAATTTTTTCTTGAGCTCGACGATCCGGGGCAGATCGGCGAGATCTCCCTCCATCGAGAACACACCGTCGACAACGATCATGGCAGCTCGTTCAGACTCCACGCTGCGGAGCCGCTCCTCGAGCTCCTCCATGCTGTTGTGCCGGTACTTGAGCACCCGCCCGTACGACAGGCGTGCCCCATCGAGGATGCACGCGTGATCGAGATTGTCGAGAATGACCACGTCTTTTCGGTCGATGACGCTCGAGATGACACCCAGATTGACCTGAAATCCGGTCGAGAATGTGAGGGCAGCCTCGCGGCGCATGAATTTTGCGAGCTTCTCCTCGAGCTCGACGTGGATATCGAGGGTGCCGTTGAGGAAACGCGAGCCCGCGGTTCCGGTGCCGTAGCTTTCCAGAGCACGGGCGGCCGCCTCCTTGACCTCCGGGTGATTGGTGAGACCGAGGTAGTTGTTGGATCCGAGCATGATCACGCGCTGGCCGTTCATGGTCACGAGCGGATCCTGACCCGAGGCGATCAAGCGGAAATAGGGGTATACACCGAGCTGGCGCACCATATCGGCGTCCCTGAAATCGAAGCACTTTTGAAAAACGTCCATTTCACTCCGTCACAGCGGTGCTCGAGTCTGCGACCCGATTCGCGGCCTGAAACTCCTGCAGCGCAGTCATCATACCAGGAGCGACAAAATCCTCATCTCAACCAACCGCGTTCCCGGTACCAACCCCAGGTGACCGCGGCCCCGTCGGCAAACAGGGTCACATTCCGCACCCCGAGACGTTTCATCGAGTCCTCGGTTCTCGCTGACCAGTGGCGAGCCAGAAGCTCGCGGGTCTTGTCACCGGTCAGGGCGAGTCGGCGCCAGCCGAGCCGCTGCAGCCCGCTGCCTACCGCTCCGACTGCACGAACCAGCTTCGGCGGGATGGTCACCATTCGGGCGGAGACACCCCCGGCCTGGCAGAGCTCGGCCAGCAGCCCGTCCAACGGTATGGGATCGGGTTCCCCGACGTGGTAGATCCGGCCCTGTGCACCGGCCGCCGCCGCGAGAATCGACCGCACGACATCACCGACCCAGGCGACGCTCAGCCAACGCTCGCCACCAGGCTTTGCAATCAACCCGCGGTTCGCCATTCGAAAGAACTCGAAGACGTCGGTGTCTCTCGGACCGTAGATGGCGGGGGGGCGGACGATCGTCCACCATCCGTCGCCGCCCAACGCCCGAGCCTCGAGCTCGGCCGCCAGTTTCGACTGGCCGTACCACGAGATCGGCGCCGGCTCGATCTCCGGCCCGACACCTTCCGGCTCCGGCGAGGGCCCGGCAGCCGCCAGCGATGAGACGTGGACGAGCCGTGCGGAGGGCGCAGCATCGGTGATTGCGGCCACCAGGTTGGCCGTGCCATCGCGGTTGCCGCGGTCGAAGTCGGCGGCCCGTCCTGCGCGCACCACGCCGGCGAGGTGAAACACCGTGCCGGCGCCATCCACCAACCTCTCGAGTGCTTCCGGGTCGCCGAGCGATCCTTCGCACCAGGCCACCGGAGCGCCGCCGATCCACCGTGGCGCCTCGGGATCTCTCACCAGAACGCGGGGCTCGACGCCGGCCGCGCACAGGGTCTCGACCAGGTGCGAGCCGACAAAGCCCGTACCTCCGGTAATCGCGAGAGGCTCGGGAATGGCCTCGAGCCAGTCGGCAACGGCCTCGGGAGCAACCAAGGGGTTGGTGTGGGAGTAGTCGGTCATGTCAGCGCGGCATTGTAGCGTGCAAACGAATCCAAATTCGGAATTCGGAATTTTGAGTTTTGAATTTTGAATTTTGAATTCCCACCCACCCAGGAAATTGTCATTCCGACCTGAAGAGCGAGCGCCTCCGGTTGTCATCCCGACCGAGGAAGCGAAGCGACCGAGCGGAGGGAT
>CBDTWX010000217.1:0-9090 GCA_965364305.1 uncultured Thermoanaerobaculia bacterium | reverse complement strand
CGCCGGCGACTTCGTCCGCCTGCCCATTCCCAGTGCGCTTATGGAGCGCGCGGTTGCGTCCGGCTTCCTGGCCGCCAACCACCTCCTTGCGCCCGCCGGCGTGAAACCCGAGCCCATCCGTTCCATTCCGCGCCGCGGCCTCCTCGGGCGGCGCCGGGTGGAGACGGCAGAAAGTCGAATGCGATGAGTGACATCTGGAAGTTTGGCCCCGCTCTTCCGCCAGTCGAGATCCCGGAGGCTTCGCGAGCGCCGGACTGGCAGCAGGCCAGGCCCCGGTCGATCGCCCGCGCTCTGAAGAAAGCCCTCGACCGGCCTCACGGCAACTGGTACGTTGTTGACGCGTCGCGCCAGCTCGGCGAGAGGCCCCGGCGGTTCCGGATCGCCGGAGAAGATCTCGTCGCCTGGCGAGTCAACGATGAGGTTCTGATGGCCCCGGACGCCTGCCCCCACATGGGAGCTTCCCTCGCGCAGGCGAAAGTTCGGGGGGGCAAGCTGATCTGTCCGTGGCACGGGCTGGCGCTCGGCAGGGAGGGTCACGGCAGCTGGAGGAAGTATCCTGTCTACGACGACGGCGTGCTCACCTGGGTCCGAATCGGTGACGAGGATCCAGAGGTGCCGCAACCGGTGCTCGCTCCGCGTCCCGACACCTACCTGGACGGAGTGGTGCGGGTCGAGGTGCGCTGTGACCCCGAGGACATTATTGCCAACCGGCTCGATCCTTGGCACGGCGTCCATTTCCACCCCTACGCATTCGCCTCGCTGAGCGTCATCGATCTTGACGACGACATCCTCAAGGTGCGGGTGGCCAAGCGGCTCATCGGCCGCCTTTGCGCGGAGACGGATGCGACCTTCCACAGCCCGGAACCACGGTCGATCGTCATGACCATCTTGGAGGGCGAGGGAAAGGGTTCGGTGGTGGAGACCCACGCCACGCCCATCGAGCCGGGACGCACCGCGGTCGTCGAGGCGACGCTCGCCACCTCGGACCGAAGAGGGTTTCGCCATGCGAGGAAGCTGAACCGTGTCATCAGACCCTTTATCGAACGTTCTGCGCGTCGTCTCTGGGTCGATGACGCTGCCTACGCGGAGCGTCTCTTCGAATTGCGAAACGACCCGCGTACCTGAACGGCCAACCACATCTGATTCCGGCAGAAAATGATCCCGATTCGGAATGCGGCCGGTGAAGGATACGTTTTCATTCTCAGCTACGGCGAGAACGGCAATTGGTTACGGAAACTGGGTGAGTTTGTCCGCGCTCGGGGAAGAATGATGAGTATCAGCTTTGAAGGTTATGAGGCCCGTAATGGTCGGCAACGAGCCCGGCGAACGAACCGTGCGCGAAATAGCGCGAGGGTCGTGCGAAAAAAACTGGAGGAGTGTCTTGGAGAGCTGGTGCCCCCAGAGAACGCCCATCCGCGGCCGCTCCATCGTGCGATGCGCTACAGTCTGCTCGCCGGCGGCAAGCGCATCCGTCCTCTTCTGACGATTCAGGTCGCGACGGATCTCGGCGCGCCGTTGTCAGTCGCGCTCGGTCCGGCGTGCGCGATCGAGATGATCCACACGGCGTCGTTGATTCTCGACGACCTGCCGTGCATGGATGATGCCACCCTGCGCCGTGGGGAACCGGCGAATCACCTCGTGTTCGGTGAGGACACCGCCGTTCTCGCGGCGACTGCGCTCCTCAACCGCGCCTTCGGCGTCATCGCCGAATGTGAGGACCTCTCGGCCACGACTCGGTTGGAACTCTCCCGCTTGTTGTCCGAGTCGGTCGGTAGCAATGGGATTATCGCCGGCCAATTCCGCGATTTGCAGATGAAACAGGGCAGCGGAAGTGAAGCCGGGCTGACCGAAATGTATGCGCAAAAAACCGGCGCTCTCTTCGTGGCCGCGCTTGAGGCCGGCGCGAGGGTGGCCGGGGTCGATGAATCCTGGGTGCGCGCCGTGCGGGATTACGGTGCCAACCTCGGTCTCGCATTCCAGCTCCTGGATGATCTTCTGGACACCTTCGGTACGCCCGAGGACATCGGGAAGGATGTTGGACAGGACAACGAGGAGGCGACGCTCGCGTCCCGCTTGGGCGCAGACGGTGCGCGCTCGGAGGTCGACCGCTACGTCGAATCGGCTGCGACCGCCCTGGAACCGTTGGGAGAGTCCGGGGCCGCGTTGATCGAGCTCGCGCGTTCGTACACTCAAAAAACCATGGAGCGTGTGGTCATTTTCTGAGTGTTGCGGGTGACTCGGCTCCTGGCCGCGTCCACAATCCCGCGCGCGGCTCGTCGTTCGGGGTCTTCCCCCAGGCTCTCGCGGCCATCGCCCTGGGGCCGGCGCCGAGAACGAGGCGAATTTTCCGCACTTTTCCGGTCGACACCCTGTGGTCCCATACCCGGGGACCTCGATCGAGTATCAGTCGGCCGATATCGCGGTAGACCGCGTTCGCGGCGGCCACTGCCCACGCCGATCGGAATGGCAGCTGTGAGATGCCGAGCCAGGACGAGGCGTAGTAGCGATCGGCTTCGGTGAGCACTCGCCGGACCACCTCGAAAACCTTCTCCCGATGCGCGGGATGCTGGATTTCATCGACCGGCACTCCGGCCTCGCCGAGCCAACCCCGAGGGAGATAGACTCGGCCGACCTCGGCGTCCTCCATGATGTCGCGGCAGATATTGGTGAGCTGGAAGGCGAGCCCGAGATCGGTCGCGCGATCGAGGGTCGGCTCGTCGCGAACACCCATGATGTGCGCCATCATGACTCCGACCACTCCGGCCACGTGGTAGCAGTACTCCACCGTGTCCTGGATCGTGTGGTACTCGCGACCCTCGACATCCATGACGAAACCGTCGAGGTGTTCGAGGGGATAGCGGTGTGGGATCTCGCTGTCGGCAACGACCCGCTGCAGCCCGGCGAAGATGGGATCGTCCACCCGCTCTCCCGACAGGGCGCGAAGCGTTTCGGCCCGGAGCCGCTCGACCCGCGCCCGGCCCTCCTTGACATCGAGTTGCGAGCCGTCGAATCCGAGCTCCTGATCGTCGGTCTGATCATCGCAGTGGCGGCACCAGGCGTAGAGCATATAGGCACCGCCGCGCGTCTCGGGCGCGAAGAGCCGCGCCGCTGCGGCGAAGCTCTTGGATCCCTTCTCGATGACCGACTGGCCGTGTTCGACGAGTTCTTCCATGACCGCTGCCTCAGCCGATCTCGCCGAGGAGGTCGGAAATCATCAGGCCGGCGGTGGCCTTGGCCGAGTTGACCACGCCGGGAACCCCGGCGCCCGGGTGGGTGCCGGCGCCCGCGAAGTAGAGGCCGCCGATTCGCTTGTCTCGGTTGTGCACCCTGAACCAGGCGCTCTGGGTGAGGATCGGTTCGAGCGAGAAGGCTGAGCCCAGGTGCGAGTTGAGGACGTTCTTGAAATCGTCCGGGGTCAGGATCCTCACCGTTTCGATATCCGCCTGGAGATTCGGCAGGTACCGGCGCTCGAGGTAGTTGAGAATGCGATCGCGATACCGGGGGCCTTCCTCATTCCAGTCGATCGGGGCGTTGCCGAGGTGCGGGACCGGAGACAGCACATAGAAGGCCTCGCAGCCTTCCGGCGCCACCGAGGTGTCGGTGAGAGTCGGTGCGTGCAGGTAGAGCGAGAAATCATCCGCCAGCGCGGGGCCGTTGAAGATGTCGTTGAGCAGCGGTTTATAGCGCGGACCGAAGATGATGTCGTGGTGGGCGATCTGGGTGTGGCGCCGGCGCACCCCGAAGTAGGCGACGAAGAGGGACATACTGAAGCGCTTGCGTCTGAGCCGCGCGGACTCGCGCTGGGCGTCGGGGTTGTCGCCGAGCAAGGCGTCGTAAGTGTGGACCACGTCGGCATTCGAGGCGACCGCGTCGAAGTCGCCGTGCCAGCCATCGGCCGCGGTCACTCCGGTGACCCGTCCGTTGGAGGTGTGGATTTGCTCGACCGGTGAGTCGAGGCGGATCTCCCCGCCGAGCTCGGTGAACAGGCTGACCAGTGCCTGAACCAGCGCGCCGGTACCGCCCCTGACGAAAAAGACGCCCCAGTTGCGCTCGAGGTAGTGGATCAGGGTGTAGATCGACGATGAGGTGAAGGGGTTTCCGCCCACCAGCAGCGGGTGGAAGCTGAAGACCTGGCGCAGATGATCATCCTTGATGAACTTGGAGATGATGGAGTAGACGCTGCGGTAGCTCTGCAGCCGAATCAGCTGCGGCGAGACCTGGATCATGCTCCAGAAATCGAGGAACGGGGTTGCTGCAAGCTTGACGTAGCCTTCGTTGAAGACGTCCTCGGCATACGCCAGGAAACGCTGGTAGCCGTCCACGTCACCTGGGCTCTTGTCTGCGATCTGACCGGTGATCGCATCCATGTCGTTGGAGTAGTCGAAGGAGTAGCCGTCCTCCCAATAGAGCCGGTAGAAGGGCATGACCGGCAGCAGCGTGACGTAGTCGGTCATGTCTCGTCCGGCAGCGGCGAAGACCTCCTCGAGACTCGGCGGTGCGGTGATGATGGTCGGTCCGCCGTCGAAGAGGTAGCCCTTGTCTTCGTAGACGTAGGCGCGGCCACCCGGCTTGTCGCGCTTCTCGATGACGGTGGTGGCGATGCCGGCCGCCTGCAGGCGGACCGCCAGGGTGAGTCCACCGAACCCGCTGCCGATGACTGCCGCTGTGGTTTGTTTCACGATGTTCCCCCGCTCTCTTTTCGTCCGCTGCCGTGCGCCCCCCTCCTCGCTGGAACGAGGCATCGGAGGGCTGGAATCACGGGTACGGGCGGTTTGCCGGTCAACACCCGCACCTTGTCGGTCCATCTCAGCCGACCGGCGTAAAAACGCCGAATGAGCGGGTCCGACAGGCCGTAGAAGCGCTGGAAGATCCGATACCGCTGCTCGGGCTCGGCGGCGCCAAAGAGCATTCGATTGAGGAGTCGGTAATAGCCGGTTCGGCGCCAGTGGTCCAGAGATCGTCGTCGCGTCAGATCGTACAGCGCCCGGCCGTCGAGGTGCCGAACGCGGGCTATCTCGTCCGCCAGTGTCACCGCCTCTGGCAGCGAGTATCCAGTCGTTGGGTGAAACAATGCCGCTCGCATCCCGCTCCGGGCGACTCCTGGGGCGCCGTGGTTCCAGAAGGCCTGAATGTCGCCACCAAGCACGATCGGCAGCACACCCGCTTCCTCTCCGGTGATCTCGACGATCTGCCACCTCTGGCGAGCGGCGTACGACCGAATCCGATTGCTCAAGCCTTCTCGATCGAGCGTGCTGTCGTCACTGTAGTAGGTGTCCTCGATCAGCGGGTCGCGGGCCGAGAAGGGGAGGGTGTAGACGAATCGATACCCATCGATTTGCTCGACGGTGGCGTCCATCAGGATCGGTCCTTCGAGTCCGTGGTCAGCGGCAAGTCGGACAAAGAGACCGACGAACTTCTGATAGCCGACCTCGAGGTGGTCGCCGCCCGGGTCACCGCGTCCGTCGATCACGGCTCGAGTTTCGATGGTGGTCCCGTCGTCGAGCCGGACCCGATCGGGGGTGACCTCCACGGCCCTGGCCTGGAACAGAACCCGGTCTCCGAGCACCGGACTGACGACCTCGTGGAGGTGCTCGGAGGGCACCGTGTTGTAGCCGCCGCCGATGAAGCGGTGACGGCGTGGGAATCGCAGCTCGTGCGTGGTCCATCTGTGCGCAACCAACGGCCGAAACCACCTTCGTTGATCCGGGGTGAGATCCGAATCGTGAAACGACCAGGTGTGGTTCGCGCCCAGCGAACTCTGGTGCTCGATCACCAGGAGCGAAAACTCGGGATCTTCTCGAAGGATCCGATAGGCGATCAGGCTGTTTGCGAGCCCCCCACCAACGAGAACCAGGCTCGCCTTCACGGCTCTCCGGGAATCGCTGCGATGCTCGCGACAACCTCGGCGTTGAGCTCGGGGTTGTGGCTGTCGCCGTGGGTCGCGACCGGTGCAGCGTGTTCGTCAAGTAGCAGATTGTGCATCTGTCCGTCCCGCGTCGCACATTGTGACATGTCCTGTTCGGATGCCGGCCCTCAGGGGTTCAGACCGGCGCGGCGACCTCAGTTGAAAGGACGGAGTGATCGGTGTCATTGACAGGAAGACTCATGAGATCGACAATGTTCGGCCAAGAGATACAGGAGACATGCGAGCGGAATTGGAGGTTCCTGATGCGGTCACTCGTCCCCATCGTCATCCTGGTGGTCTTCCCGACGAGCTCCGCCATTGCTCAGGTCGACCCGGCCGAACGAGACGCGCTGATCGCGCTGTACAACAGCACCGACGGCGCCAACTGGTCGAACCATGGTGCTTGGTTGGGAGCGGTGGGGACGGAGTGTGGCTGGTGGGGGGTTCAATGCGATGGCGGACATGTCGCTCAGTTGTCCCTGTCCTCCGACAATTTGAACGGTGCGCTCCCGCCGGAGCTGGGGAACTTGGTGCACCTGGTGGGGATGCAGCTGTGGTCCAACCAGCTGAACGGCAGCATCCCGTCCGTTCTGGGGACGATGTCGAACCTGGAACGTCTGTATCTGTCCTCGAACCAGCTGAGTGGGGTCATCCCGCCCGCGCTGGGGAGTTCGTCGAGCTTGAGTGAACTGGATTTCTCCGCCAACCAGCTGAGCGGCGCCATCCCTCCCGAGCTGGCGGGCATGTCAAACCTGAGGTCCCTTGACCTGTCCTCGAACCGGCTGAGCGTCGTCTCGGTGCGCGACCACACCGTGTGGCTGAGCTGGGATGCGGTGAGCTACCAGGCGGACCCGGGCGGCTACTCGGTGTTCTCGGCCCCGACCGGGTCCGGAGTCTGGACCCTCCGCGGTCAAACCGAGGCCAAGACGATCCTCTCCTACCCGGTAGCCGGACTCGACCCGGGGACGAGCTATGACCTCGCGGTAGCTTCCTACACGAACCCGCATGCCGACAATCTCAACCTGGTCGACAGCGACCTCGGTTTCGACGTGATGGCGACCACGGCCATTACCGCGGCTGTGCCCAACCGGTCATCGAGATAGCCTGGGGACATCCGATCACCCTTTCCGTATCGGGAAGCTACGACAGCTATCTGTGGAACACAGGTGAGACGACATCGGCCATCGATATCGACCCAATCGTGGTGCAGTGGTACTGGGTCACGGTCACCAGCGCCGGACCCTGCGAAGAAACCGCCGCTGTGGCAACTCCAATTTTCTTCGACGGCTTCGAAACGGGCGACACCTCGTCGTGGTCTTCCACCGTGCCCTGAGCCGCACCGCTCACCAGGTGAGCGTGATTGAAGGCTAGTATGGTCCGGGCTAACCCGTACTTCTCACCAGGCGTCTACTACGGACGGCGAATCACGGCGTCCCGTCGTGCTTGTCGCACATCGTGCTCCTTGACGTAGCGCAACTACGACGGCGTCGCCCGATTCACGACAAACCCAACGGATACTTGCGCTTCGCCGCCCTCGTCACGAAACCTGGTGAGAAGTACGGGCTAATCCCTATACCGTTTAGGAGAGCGTGCAGCCGAGACGGCTGCACCACAAATCTGTTCAAAAACCTTGTGGTGCAGGCATCCCGCCTGCAGATGCCGATGTTCATTGAACAGTAATGGGTTTAGCCGACGGTGGACGACCACGCACCGGTGTCGCCGGTTTCGAGGTCGTCATAGAAGATGAGGTCGCCGGCCTCGACCGCCCCGATGTCGCAGCCGGGCTGTCCGTCGTCGTTGCCGTCGTTGCCCCGGTCGCGGTAACGCTGGTCCTGCGCCTGACAGACCGGATCTCCCGCGCCGGCGTCGATGACCGGGCTCGACCCCAAACTGGGGTACATCGTGTCGGTCGTTCCACCCCAGTCTTTCAGCGGCAGGAGCCGGGGATCGGTGGCCGGGAGGTCGCCGTCGAGGACGCTCAGCCCGCACGAGTCGTCGCTGTCGAGAGAATTCTGAAACGTCGGCAGACCCGAGCTGACGAAGCAGTCATTGACCAAGTTGTCCGCGAAGATCGAGTTGCCGACATCGAGGGTATGACTGTCGTCGAAGGACCCGAACTTCAGCCCGCGGCCGTCGTTGCCGACAATCGTGGCGTGCGTTACGGTCACATCGCAGCTATAGCTGCTGAAACCTCCGCCGTCGTTGTGGGCAATCGTCGAGTTGATGATTTCAACGCTGCCGGTGCAATTGTTCAAATTGATGGTCTCGAAGCTCCACGTGAAGGCGGTGTTGCCGGTGACGGTCGAGGTGACCAGGCTCAGGCTGCCGCTGCCGCTGATCGCGGGCCCGTACGGGTTGGTGATTCCGGCGTTGACCACCTGGTTGTTGTCGATCGTGCTCTCCTGGATGCTGGCGTGTGACTCGGGGAAAACGAACAACCCGCCTCCTGAGTTGGCGAGGTTTCCCGTCAACCGAACCCGGGTCAGCGACAAATTGCGTCCTTGATGGTTCACGCCGCCGCCTATCGAGCTGCCGCTGGTGACCGCGGATCCGCCGCGTACGGTGAGGGTGTCGAGGGACAGGTCGACCTCGCCGAATCGGACATCAAACACGCGGTCGATGCCTGCGGCGTCAATAACCGTTGCGGCGGTGCCGGCGCCGTTGATGGTCAGCGGCGCCCGGATATCGAGGTCGCCGGTTGCAGCGTCGTCCTCGTCGAGGCCGGTCACACTCAAGGTATAGGTCTCCGCCTGGAGGTTGATGGTGTCCGGGGTCGAGTCCCAGTTGGCCTCCATGATGGCCGCTCGAAGAGTGCAGAACCCGCCTGGAGTTGATTCGCACAGGCCGTCCCCGGGAGTCGCGTCGGGTTCGTCAAGGATGGAGTTGACGTCGAAGGCCGCGGCTTCGGTCGAAACCATCAGCAGCGGAATGGCAGCCAATATCGGGAGTCGGCGCAGCGGAATCATGGTTCACCTCGGATGATCATCGGTATGGAACTCAATATATGTCGTTTTCGCAGTCCGTCCAGGCTCGCTTGGGGGGGCCAGCCGCGACGCGGTCGGCCATCTGCCACACGGCAGCGAGAAGGTAGGTCTCGTCGGGAATGTCCTCGGGCACACAGTAGGCTTCTGGGTGATCCCAGGCGGGTGGCGGCAAGTTGGGGATGTTCGCCGGGAGATCCGCTC
>CBDTWX010000216.1:0-9120 GCA_965364305.1 uncultured Thermoanaerobaculia bacterium | reverse complement strand
TGTTGCCGGTAATTCTCCCGCCTGCCGCTGGCGAGACATAGACTGTCAGATCATAGGTTTGGGTCTGCACCGGCTTGAAATTGGCGATCACCGTGCGATTCCCATACATGGTCACAGTACATGTCTGATTCGAGCCGGAACAAACGCCCCCGAGCCTGCTCTTCCTTCGACGGCTCACCGGGAGAGGCGGCGAGCGAAACATCAAGATCGTGGACGGAGTCGAGTACGTTATCGGGCGGTCGCCGGGTGCCGACGTGGTGGTGGATGACTCGCGCTGTTCGGGACGGCATGCCGTGATCAGCCGGAAGGGCGGACGCTGCGCGGTGCGTGACCTCGATAGCGCCAACGGGACCTTTGTCAACGGCGATCGAGTGAGCCAGACGGAGCTTCGGCCCGGCGACCGCCTGATGGTCGGCCAGACGGAGTTCGAGATCAGCGATCAACCGACCGAAACCGCCGACGAGGACCTTCTGTTGGCGCGCACCCAGATGGGTATTCCCGTTCAACGACCCGTAGAACGGGTGAGCGCCGAAGTGGCGAGTGCAGCGGCCGGCCTCGGCCGAAACCTCCGTACCGCAATCGTCGCGGTTGTCGCTGTGGGCCTCCTGGTGATCGTCTCGCTGGTCGTGTGGAGGGTTTCGCGGTTGCAGTCCGCCACCGGTGGCCCCGGGGAGGAGGCGTCCGCGGCCGGCTCGGATCAGGTGATGGTCCAGGTAGCTCCGGTGGAGCACAAGGAGCTGGTGTTCAGCGTGACGGCCGGCGGGACGATTACCCCCCAGCGACGAGTCACCGTGAGTGCAGAGGTCCCCGCGCGTGTCCTCCAGACAGCAGTCGAAAACGGCGCTGCGGTGCGTGCCGGCGAGCTCCTGGTTCGTCTCGACGATCGGGAGATCAGGCTGCAGATCGAGGAGGCACGGTCGTCGGTGTCGCGCGAACAGGTGGATTTGGCGAAGGCGGATTTCGAGCGCAAGGAACGGCTGTTTGCTGACGGAGCAGTGACCCGCTCGGCCCTCGACCAGGCGAAGAATCGATACCTGACCCTCGACTCGGGATATCGCACGGCCGAGGCGCGGATCGCACAGCTCCGCGAACGGGCGGCAAAGACACGGGTTGCCTCTCCGCTCACGGGGGTGGTGGCCCAGTTGCTCGTCGAACCGGGCGAGTTCGTAGGCCCGGGCGCCCCGCTGGCGGTTGTCGAGGACATGGACGAGGTTCTGGTGGTCGTGGAAGTGGCTGACCGCGATGTGGTGCGTCTGAGGCCCTTGCAGGTGGTCGAGGCGACATCAGATGCTTTCCCGGGTCGGATCTTCCAGGGCGTTGTCGAACGGGTCGGCTCCGTCGCCAACCCGGTCACCAGGGGATTCGAAGTCGAGGCGAGGCTTGGCAATCCCGACGGTGAGCTGCGGAGCGGAATGATCACGACGATCCGTATCGTGCTCGACAAGAGACGGTGCCTCGTGGTGCCCGAGAGTGCCCTGGTCGACGATCGCGAGGACGAGGCGCGCGTATTGGTCGTCTCGAACGGAACTGCGCGCAGCATTTCAGTTGGGCTTGGTCGTCGCCAGGACCGCGATGTCGAGGTTCTGCAGGGGCTCGTCGAGGGAGACGAGGTGGTTGTGTACGGGCACGAACAGGTTCGCGACGGTCAGCCGGTGACGACCTATCGGGACGACTGAGGCAAATTATCAGAAGCAGCGACAGCAACAGCAATCAGGATCAGCGGCAGGAGACAGCGGCAGTTGTCAGCGTCAGTGATCAACGTCGGTGATCAGCGGCAGAGAACGGCGGCTGGAGCAGTCTTTGGGAGGAGCGGCCAGCGGACACAGGTGCCACTCCTCACATTGTTTGCCTTGGGAGCGCTTCTCCCTCGAGGGTGCTTCCGCAAACAATGTGAGGGGTGGCACCCAGGGAGCGCCTGTCGGTTTTACCCCCCGAGGAGCCGTCGGCTGAGGACGTTCCAGTAGCGGAACTCGCGCCGTCCCTCACCCGTTCGCACGAGGATCGAGTAGATCACGGGCAACACGATCAAGATCAGAACCGTAGCGCCGACGAGACCGAAGATCACGGCGCATGCCAGAGGTGACCACAGATTACCTCCCCAGATGGCCAACGGCGTCAACCCGCCGATGGTGGTGATGGAGGTGACGATGACCGGCCGGAAACGCAACCTGCCGGCGCCCAGCAATGCCTCGAGACGGCGTTTCCCCTCAACTCGCTGGAGATAGTTGGCGAAGTCGGTGAGGACGATGGAATCGTTGATGATGATTCCCGTCAAGCTGACCACTCCGATGAAGGACATCAGGCCAAAAGGGTTGCCGGTGACGAGGAGGCCGAACAGGGCACCGGTGAGACCGAGCGGTACGGTCAGCAGGATCACCATCGGTTGCACGAATGAATTGAACTGGATGGCGAGCATCGCATAGATCAGCAGCAGCGCCAAAATCAGGGCCTCCCACAGCCCGGCGAAGGACTCTCGGCGCTCCTCCTCCTCGCCACCAAAGGAGATCGAGTAACCCTCGGGAAGGGGTAGATCGTCGAGACGGAGTTGGACATCCCGCAACACGTCGTCGGCGAGCCGGCCAGAGGTGTTGGCCTCGACAGTCACCACTCGCCGCCCATCGCGGCGGACGATGGTCGCGAATCCCTCGACCTCCCGTACAGAGGCGACCTCGGTGAACGGCAAGATTGTTCCCTGCTTGGATGGCAGATAGAGTCGCTCGAGGGAGGATGTCTCTCGAACCGAGCGTCGGTCAAGACGGACAACCACCGGGACCTCGTCTCCGCCGCCGCGGTACTTGGTTGCAGTTTCTCCGTTGAGGGCCATCAAAATGGTCCTCGAGAAATGAAAGCTGTCGACACCGAGCAGTCCCGCCTTGCGGCGATCGAGGTCGAGTACGATCTGTGGAGTCGTGTCGCCGAGGTTGTCGCGGAGGTCGGTGAGGCCGGTGATATCGGCGGTTCGCTGACGAATCTCGCGGGCCAGCCCAGCCAGGACGTGCAGATCAGGTCCCGCGACCCTCACCTGGATCGGCGCCCCTCCCATCGGGCCCTGAACGAGGATCTTTGGAACGACGGTGGCGCCTGCGATGCGCCGAAGCTCTGGTTCGAGCTCGGCGACAATGCCGTCCGCGGTTCCGCCTTCGACGTTGACCAGTACCTGTGCGTAGTTGGTGCGTTCCCGCTCGCGCTCGACGTTGTAATAGAACATCGGACTGCCCTTGCCGATGTTGACCGTGTAGTCACGGATCCTGTCTTTGGCGGCGAGCAGCTCTTCGACGCGGGTGGCGATGAGGCTGGTGGCCTGAATGTTCGCCTCTCCCGGGAGGCGGATGTCGATCGAAAAAAAGCTCTTTTCCGCTTTGGGAAAGAGCTGCAGACCGAGAACTGGAATGGTGGCCAGGCTGAGTGCGAACGCACCTGTCGCCACCAGCAGGGTCAGGAAGCGGTTGCGCAGTGCCCACTTGGCTGCTTCGGTGTAGAGATCGAGGGCTCGCGACGTACCAGGCTGAGTCTCCGTGGGTGGTGGAAACCGGCGCCACAAGGTGTAGCAGAGGAGTGGGATGACGGTGAACGCTACCAGGAGGGAGCCCGACAGCGAGTAGATCACGGTCAGCGGCATGGCCGTCATAAAGGCGCCAAGATTGCCCTGGAGCATCAGCATTGGCACGAAGGCCGCGATGGTTGTCAACGTCGAGGCCAGAACCGGCATTTTGACCTCGTCGACTCCGACGATGACCGCGCGCTTGAGAGGGAGGCCCAGCTCCACCTGGCGGCCGATGTTCTCCACCACCACCAGCCCCGAGTCCACCAGCATGCCCAGGGCCAGGACCAGCCCGAATATCGAAACCTGGTTGAGGTCGACGCCGGTCAGGCGCATCAAGGTGAGTGAGATCAACACAGCCAGCGGGATCGACACCGACACAACCAGCCCCTGACGCACACCGAGGAAGAAGCTCACAACGAGGATGACGATCAAACCGCCTCCCAGGGCGTTCCAACCGAGGGTTCCGAGCAGCCCGGCCACGCTCTGACCGCGATCCGAGATCAGGCGCAGATGGATCTCGGACGGCAGAGAGGGTCGCAGGCGATCGAGAGTCTTGCGAACCCGATCGGCGACCGCTACCGTGTTCGTGCCACTCCTTTTGACGACGGTCACCAGGAGCGCAGGCTCGGAGTTCGTGCGCACCAGGTATCGGGGAGGGTCCTCGCGGCTGTCACGCACCGTCGCCACGTCGCGAAGAAGGACGAGCGAGTCACCAAACTGGCCAATCACGGTGTCGCCGATTTCTTCCAGGCTCCTGAACTCGTTCGGGTTTTGCATCAGATAGCGAACAGCACCCACATCGAGAGTGCCCCCTGGGATCGAGGCGTTTTCGAGTCGCAAGATCTCGACGATTTGGGTCAGTGGGATCCTCAGCTGGGCGAGTCTTTCGTTGTCGACATCGACCAGGATCCTGCGCTCCGGCAAACCTTCGATATCGACGCTCGAAACACCTGCGATTTCCCCGAAATCGTCCCGGATGCGCGACGCCCAACGCTCGAGGAAACGGTAGTCGCCCGAACCGCTGATCGAAAGAATGATCAGCGGGATCTCGCCGGTGTTGAAGCTCATCGCCACCGGGTCGTTGGCGCGATCTGGGAGGTCGGGCCGGATCTGTTCGATTTTCTGCCGAATCTTCTCGACCACATCGGTCGGCTCCGCATCGTTGTTGACGGTGACCTTGAGGAGCGACAGACCTGAGATCGATGTCGACTCGACGGTCTTGATTTCGTTGAGCTCTGAGATGGCGTCCTCGATCGGGCGGGTGACCAGGTTTTCCACTGTCGCCGGATCTGCTCCCGGGTAGGTGGTGACAACTCGCAGGTCGAATGCGTCGAAGTCGGGATCCTCGCCGCGGGGGAGCGTGATGAATGACCAGGCCCCCGTCAAAAGCAGCGCCGTGACCACGAGAATACTCACCCGATAGAACCGCAGTACCGCGGACATCAACATCGGGGGTCGTTTTTCGTTGTACGAGGGCGTTGCAGTGGTCATGATTTCCGCCTTCGGCTGCGCCGACTGTCCAATCGGAGGTTGATCTCTGGCATCATGGTTGGGAACCCAGTTTATCCGAGACCGAAGACCGGAGGATCAGTTTCAACGAGATCACGATTTATTTTCGAGCAAGGAGGTATGAGGCGATGAGGAATATCCTAGTGACGCTCCTGATGTGCGGACTGCTGGCGCTGGCGAGCGCTGTCGGTGCCGCTGAACTGTCGTTGTCCGACGCCATCTCGCTCGCCTTGGAAAACAGTCCGGAGGTCGCGGCGGCGAAGGCAGAGGTGGAGTTCGCGGATCAATCCGTACGAGCGGCCGGTGCGGCTTCGCTGCCTACCTTGGCGGTTTCCGGCAGCTACGGTCAATTCAGCGGTGACGTTCTCTTCGGCCGTTTCATCCCGGGAGTGCCCGGTGATGGGGCGACCGATGTCGGTCCCTACAATACCAACAGCACCGCGGTGGCTGAGCTCACGCAGGTGCTGTATGCCGGCGGCGCCATCGGGGCGGCCAAACGGGCCGGAGGGGCCGAGCAGCGGATGGCCGCGGAAGGCGTTCGCGAGCGACGCCGGGATCTTTCCTATCGAGTGACTCGCGCCTATTTCGAGGTGCTGCTGGCCGAGCAACGCGCCGAGGTGTCCGCAAGGAGCGTCGAGCGCTCGAATGAGGGTCTGAAAACTGTGACGTTGCGTCATGCCGAGCAGGAGGCGTTGCAGGTCGAGCTGCTTGGTGCAGAGGGGCAGGTTGCTGCCGACGAGCTGTCGTTGCTCCAGGCCAACAATGACCTCGATCTTGCACGACGCGCCCTGAACCGACTGCTTGGAAGGTCTCAGGAAGAGCCTTTGAGTCTCAGCGGATCACTCGAAGATCGTCTCGCGGTGCCGCCCGAGGAAACTGGCGTCGACGACGCGATGGGAGTGAACCCCGCCGTGCGATTGGCGGCGCTGGATGTCGAGCGAGCCGACGCGGCCTTTGCCCGGGCCCGCTCGATCGGACGGGCGAAGCTCGAGCTCAAGGCGCTCTACACCTGGATCGACAATGAGCTCTTCTTCAAAGGAGACTACGCGGGTGCCGTGATCAATCTTTCGATCCCGGTCTTCCAGGATGCACGGGCGGGTTCGGCTGCAAAAAACCAGGCGCGGGCTCGCAGACGTCAGGCAGAGGCCATGCTCGAGGATGCGGAGTCGGGTCTTACGTTGCAGGCTTTGGCGGCCTACCGAAAGCTCGACGCCGGTATTGCCGCTGTCGGCGCGGCGAAAAAGAACCTGGCCTATCACCGCGAACGCTATCGGGTGACCCTGTCTGGCTATCGTGAGGAGCTGGTGACGTTCGCCGATGTTCTCGACCGCCACGACGATCTCCAACAGGCGGAGCTTGATGTCTTTGGCGCCCAATACCAGGCCAGACTTCAGGAGGCGGAGATCCGGAGGCTCGTCGGTGACGGGTCCTAACCCGCGGGGACAACGACTGCAGACAGCGCCAGGGGCAGCGACGGTGATCAAAGTCAGGAGCAGCAGCTTCTGGAATGGACGGGAAGATGCTTCAATCTGTCATTCTGAGGAGGACGCCCTCGTCCGACGAAGAATCCGGGGGGTGGATCTTGGAAGCGCTCTGTCGTGAGCCCCCGCCCAGATTCTTCGTTCGCCGGGCTCGCTCAGAATGACGGCGCGAGGCGATGCAAACCGACCGGCCACGGTCGCCGACCGCTGCCGCCGATGCCGTGTAGTGCGCAACCGCCGGCGGATTCGCGCATCTTCGCGTGGAATGACTTATCCATGGTGAAGAAACGGGGGAGGGTCGGGGGGCGGAACTTTCAAACGTTGAACGTTTCAACGTTGTGATCCCGGCGCTCGATATTTGAGTGGGTGGGTGGCATTCCGAATTCCGAATTCCGAATTCGTATGAGCGCTCACGTGTCAACGAGAAACCGCCGCCCCTCGACCCATACCTCGAGACCGTGGTCGGTTTCGAAGACCTGGAGCAGAACGTCGTGGTCGGCCGGGGCGGGCGTGGGTCGTTCGGTAAGGGCGAGGGCCTGGGCTTCGGCGCCGGCCAGGCAATCCTCGAAGAGCCGGTCCAAAATACCGCGCCACACCCCACCCGGGAGGAGCCGGCCGACGAAACCCGGATCGACATCCATCCAGAGTGAAACGGTGCTGCCCTCGCCCTCCGGGGGTGCGACGACCCGCCACCGCGTCTCCCATTTCTTGAACAGACCTTCGAGCTGGGTCTGGCGCAGGCCATCGGTTTCGGCCCTACACCGCTGTTTCTGTCGCAGTTTTCGACCGTACTGATGGACCAGGACCTCGACCAACGACTCGGCGCCATCGCTTTCGAGAATGGTAGCCCGCTGCACGCCGGGCATCCATTCGGGCCAGCGCTCGTAGTCGACGAGGACATTGCGAATGATGTCCACCGGTGCGTCGGTACGGCTGATGCGGCGCATCAGCTCTCCTCCACCTTTCGATGTGGAAGCTCGAAGACCTCGCCCCGGTGCCACACGACGACCGAGTCGCCTCTACGGGTAACCTCGAGAATTTTCCGACGGCTTTCAATCTCGGGGATCTTCTCAACCAATCCCGTGCGAATGGCCTCGAGCACCGTGTCGAGGCCTTCGCGAAACGTTCGGCGGCGTCCGAGACCGGCCAGTCCGGCACCGGGCTGCAATCGGACCCTGAGCTCCGTCCCGGTTCCAGTTTTGGCCTCATCGAGCGCCCACAGACCGGTCGTACCCTCCCCGCGGTAACGATCCACCCGTGTAAAGTGAGCTTTCGAGGGTGGTGCGTGGACGAGCTCGAGGACCAGTGATGGTACTCCGAGTCCGGGGGCCGTCACCTCGACCACCACCACGTCACCCTCGCGGGCCAGGACTCGTGCGTCGTTCAGCCCGGGCAGCCATTTCTTGAGGTTTGGGTAGTCGGTGAGCCGCGCAAAGACTTCGTCGCGATCGACGTCGATGTGAACCGCCGCTTCGATGGTTCGTGCCACGATCAGCTCCGTCGGCGGCCTCGAGCCCGCCGGTAGCGGCTGAGCATCCGCTCTGGCAGTTTCTCGACCTCCTCGAACCCGTTCTCAGTGGCGTTCGCGAGCCCACGTGGAAACTCGCGGATCACGCCTCCCAAATCGTCATTTTCAGAGAGATCGGTTTCGCTGGCAAAGGTCCGGAGAAATGTCTCGGTAGCCTCAGCAAATCCCCGCACTCCAGCGACGAGCGCCAGGGCCAATGCGTGTTGACCTCGGAGAAGGTGAAGGAGCGCGCGGGTGCCATCGCCGTCCTGGTCGTCATTCTCCGCGGTGTCTGCCGGTTGGGCGTCAAGAGCGGCGGCCGACCGAACCGACCCGTGTCCGGTGATGAGCTCTTCCTGGAGCGCTCTGATCCGGGTGGCCAGGATGGGCACGATGCACCAGGCGATGTCTGGCTCCTGGTCGACGAGAGACTGGAAGGAAGAACGTGTGATGAGGAGGCACGAGGTCGGCTCGAGGGTTTTGATGGTGGCGGAACGTGGTTGGTCGTCGACCAGCGCCATCTCGCCGATGATGTCACCCTCGCCGAGCTCGGCAAGAACGACCCTGTCCTCGCCGGTGCCCTTGACGACCTCGACACGGCCTGCCGTGATCACAAAGAGCCCGAGTCCGGTCGAACCCTCCGATACGATCTCTTCGTCAACCTGAAAGGTGCGGGGGACACAGAGTCCGGCGAGCCGGCGAAGACCACGGCCGTCGAGGCGGGCAAAGAGCGGCGCCTTGGCGAGGAACTTCTCGGCACGGATTTCGTCATCGGCTCGGCTCATGCTGCTTCCATCCTACCAACTCAGCGCGGAGGCCAGGTTGCCCCGATAATCAGTCTCCGTGTCGCCATCCTCGCGCGGACCGCCACAGAACGACGACCGCCAGGATCGAGAAGAGCCCGGTCGCAAACCGCTGCAGCCATGGGCCGCCGATCCCAGCAACCCGAAAACAGCTGAAACTGCAATTCGACAGTGCCCCCTCGGACGTTCGTGACTACCTCTCGGATCTTCCGGGGCTCCTCGAAAAGGGATTCCCATTGGACGTGGCACTTGCATATGTGTTCTCTCGCGTAGAAC
>CBDTWX010000215.1:0-9180 GCA_965364305.1 uncultured Thermoanaerobaculia bacterium | reverse complement strand
GGACTTAAACTCCCCTGGGAGTAATCCCGTGTGGGTTCGACCCCCACCTCCGGCATTTCTTTCTTGAGTTTGATGATGGACGAGGCGAACGACATCAGGTTTGAGAAAGCCAGTTGCTGGCGACGCGGAGTTGACACTAGGCGCCTGAGCGCTTATACTACAAGTAGCCTGAAAGGGGTGCGTCATGGCAACGGCAACGGTGAGGATACCGGCGGAAAAAAGAGACATCCTGAGGATTATTGCGGGGATCGAGAAGACCGAGATGAAGGAAATCCTCTCGGATCTCATTGACGAGTACATCGAGCGGCACCGAGAGACGCTCGATCTCCTGTCGCGGCCGGAGTGGGTCGAGATCATCACCCGGGGCAAGCAGGAGGTCGAGACCGGCGTCGAGGGCAAGGGGCTCGATGAGTTGGCGGGTTGAGATCAAGCCCTCGGCCGAGAAGCAATACCTCCGGCTCGACGCGACGACCAAACGACGGATCAAGGCGGCTCTGCGTGAGCTCGAAGGCTCCGAACAGCCTTTTCTCAATCCGAGGGCGCGACCTCTCACCGGTCAGCTCAAGGGCGACTATCGGGTTCGGGTCGGCGCCTGGCGGATTCTTCTGACGCCGAATCGGGACGTCGAGGTTTTACACGTGTACGCCATTCTGCCGCGAGTTGATGCGTACTGAAGCGTGGCGGCCTTTCCGTGGCTGCTACGGCATCGTTGCGAAGCAGTGAAGATCGGCTGACTCAATCAGCCGGTGCCAGCCGAGAAATCCGCCCGGGAGAGCCGTGAAACCCGGACTCCGCCACCTCAACGAGATGCCGGGAACGAAGGGGGAGCCGGCAGCTTGCACATTTGGTTGGTTGATCATTCACATTTTGAATGATCATCATAAAGCAGTGCCAAGCACCTTTACTGGTCTCCGACCTCGGGCCGTTAGGTTGGGCGCGATGTTCATGAGTGTTAACCTCTTGGTCGGAATGCCGAAATCGGGAGGTCGATCCATGGACAGAGTTCTTCGTGTCGGGTTCTTTGTTGTTTCCTTCGCGTTCATTCTGGGTTCGGTGGCCGTTGGCGCAGGTGATGATGGACGCCCGAACGTAGTCGTGATGATGGTGGACAACCTGGGCTGGGGTGAACTGGGTGTCTACGGCGGAGGGGAGCTTCGCGGCGCGCCCACGCCGAGGCTCGACACATTCGCGGAAGAGGGCTTGCTCCTGCAGAACTTCAACGTCGAGCCCCAGTGCACGCCGACTCGATCAGCCTTCATGACCGGACGACGCCCCATCCGCTCCGGCACGACCAAGGTGGTCTGGGGCATGCTTTACGGTCTAACGAACTGGGAAATTACGATTGCTGAGCTTTTTTCGGGTGTCGGATATCACACCGGAATGTTCGGCAAGTGGCACATCGGTGACGTGCCTGGGCGCTTTCCGACGGACCAGGGCTTCGATGAATGGTACGGCATCGCCAATACAACCGACGAATCGGAATACTCTTCGCAGTTTCAGTACGACCCGGAGGCCGGAATCGCACCCAAGATAGTCGAGGCTCGCAGGGGCGAGGTGCCACGCGACGTGAAACCTTACAATATCGCGGCTCGTCGGGAGATCGATGCGGAGCTGACGCGACGTGCGGTCGACTTCATGCAACGAAGCGTCAAGTCGAATCAGCCATTCTTTGCCTTCATTCCGTTCACCCAACCGCACCTGCCTACGCTGCCTCATCCCGATTTCGACGGCAGTACCGGCAACGGTCACTATGCGGATGTTCTGGCCGAGATTGATTTTCGAGCCGGGCAGGTTTTGGACGCGATCGACGATCTGGGGATTCGAGACAACACACTTGTTATCTGGCTGAGCGACAACGGTCCGGAGTACTTCTATCCCTGGCATGGCACTGCAGGCCCCTGGCGTGGCAACTACTTCACCGCCTGGGAGGGTTCGCTGCGCGCGCCATTCCTGATCCGCTGGCCCGGCAAGGTTCCCCCGAGCCGTGTGAGCAACGAGATTGTGCATGTTGTCGACCTTCTGCCGACCCTGGCACGTGTGGCCGGGTACGAGGTGCCCAAGGACCGCATTGTGGACGGTGTGGATCAACTCGACTTTTTCCTGGGCAAGCAGGAATCGTCGAATCGCGAAGGTTTCATCGTCTACAACAATGACGAGGTCTACGGCTACAAGTGGCGCAACTGGAAAATGCACCTAGTGGAGCTCGAGAACATGGACAGCGAACCCATGGCCCTCAACGTTCCTCGTATCTACAACCTGATCACGGATCCGAAGGAGGAGCACAACATGTCGTCGGAGGCGACGTGGCTTGCTCCCGTGATGTTCAAGAAGATCGTCGAATTTCAGGCTACCCTTGTCCAGGAGCCGCCGATTACCCTTGGCACGCCGGACCCCTACGGGCCGCCTCAAGGCCAGTGATAGATCGTGCCGGGAACAGGCCGATCAACAGTGCGATTCGATGGGACACTCATGGGACACTTGCTCCCAACCTCGCCCAACAAGCGCCAACAGTCCCCATCAAAGCAACGAAGGGTAAGGTCCCTTTTTTGGGTTGTTTGCCTTGTTGTGGAGTATTGAGGGATATTGACGTAGATTGTTGATAATAAGGTATTTACAGGACCTAATATCCTCTCGCCGTATGGCGGTCCGGGTTCGAATCCCGGCTCCGGCACCAGGCTTCGTTCTCGACCGCAGGCCGAGAACGGAGCCTGCCACGGCGTAGCCAAAGGCGAAGCCGGGCTTCTCATTCAAGGTCAGTTGATGGTCGAGAACTCCGCCCGGGCAAGCCAGCCCATCGTTCTCGCCTCAGGGGAGTCGGATAGCCTGCCACGGCGTTTTGTGACGGCGTAGCTCGAAAGCGAAGAAACCAGGAACCTGGAGAAATCTGGCAACTCGCACGTCCCATTGGTTGATCATTCACATCGTACATGATAATCATTCATGCCATGAATGAAAAAATTCTACCTCGTCTGGTTGCCGCCAGCCTCACTGATCGCCTTCAGGTGATGCCTGCAGTTGTCGTTACCGGCGCGCGCCAGACGGGTAAGAGCACTCTGGTGCAGAAGCTCGCTCCTGGCCGTCGGACGTACTTCTCGTTGGACGATTTGGATGTCGTCGATACAGCGCGGCGTGATCCCGATGCGCTGGTGGGCGGTTCTCTTCCGGTGACCCTGGACGAGGTGCAGCGCGAGCCAGATCTGTTGCATGCTGTGAAACGGGCGATCGACAAGCGGCGAAAATCCGGTCGCCTTCTGCTGACCGGTTCGGCGAATCTGCTGCTCATGCGCCGAGTCTCAGAGTCGTTGGCCGGTCGTGCGAGCTACCTCACCCTTTGGCCAATGACGCGGCGCGAGCAGTTGGGCCTGGGGCGATGCGGGTTGTGGGATGAGCTGATCGAGACCCCTGACGAAAACTGGCTGGACATGCTCGCATCTGGGTCGGGCGATGCCGAGGATTGGCGCAAAGTGGTCAGTCGAGGCGGCTACCCGACCCCCGCCGTGCACTTGCGCAAGGCCGTCGAGCGGGCAATCTGGTTCGACGGCTATGTGCGTACCTATCTCGAGCGTGATCTGCAAGAGCTGTCCGCCGTGGCGGCCCTGCCTTACTTTCGACGTCTGATGCAGGCCGCCTGTTTCCGGCTCGGACAACTGATCAACCAGACCGAGCTGGGTCGCGACATCTCACTGCCTCAGCCCACCGTACGCCGCTACCTCAATCTGCTGGAGACGTCCTACCAGCTGGTGCGCCTGCCCGCCTATGCAGTCAACCGTACCAAACGGCTCATCAAGACACCAAAGCTCTATTGGGGAGACACAGGCATCGCGCTGCATCTGGCCGAAGGCGCAGAACCCGGCGGTCCACATCTGGAAAACCTGATTCTGGTCGACCTCTTGGCATGGCGCGACTCGCGAATCGAGAGCTCTGAAATCTTCTATTGGCGATCGACGATCGGCGAAGAGGTGGATCTCGTGATCGAAACCGGGGGTCGTGTTCTGCCGATCGAGGTCAAGGCGTCGGCGCGACCACGCCTCGGCGATGCCAAGCATCTGTTGACCTTCCGCGCCGAGTATGGCAGGAAGGCCCGAGCGGGGCTCTTGCTCCATACCGGAAAAACGCTCCAATGGATTGCTCCAGATGTGCTGGCCGCACCGTGGTGGTATGTGCTCTGACCGCGAAAAGTGGAAGTGACACGGTCCTTATCGCTCCAGTGGAAACCGGCTTGATATCCACTGTCCGCAAGGGCGTGTACGTTACTGGCGGCCCTTAGTCGCCGTGTCTCGTCGGGAACAGCGGATGGCGCGAGGCCGTCTCCGACAATCCGCCCGGGCGAGAGCGATGGGTCGCGGTTTCTCGCCGTGTGCCCCTTGGAATTCCCTTGTTCTAGGGGATGCGGGCTCCTCCGACATGCCCTAATCTTCCGCAACACAGAGTGACGCAGAGAGGATGGCGGCTGCCGTAGAATCTTCTGCGGAATCTCCGGGTCGAGAGAGGTGAGGGAGCATGGCGATAGCGATCGGGGAAGCTCGGACCGTAGCGAGTGATCGAGAGACCTTGATTGACGCGGTCTCCTTGGCACGCGACGCGCTGCTGGCTGATCAAAAACCCGATGGGCACTGGTGCTACGAGCTCGAGGCGGACTGCACGATCCCGGCCGAGTACGTGTTGTTTCTGCGCTACCTGGGGGAGAAGGACGCCGAACTGGAGGCCAAGATCGGCCGCTATCTGCGGTCACGGCAGGCGGAGCACGGCGGATGGCCGCTGTACCACGGTGGCGATCTCGATATCAGCTGCACGGTCAAGGCCTATTACGCTCTCAAGCTGACCGGTGACGACCCGGATGCTCCCCACATGCGGCGGGCACGGGAGGCGTTGCTGGCGCGCGGCGGCGCCGCCCGAGCGAATGTCTTCACGCGGATCGCCCTTGCCATCTTTGGCCAGCTGCCGTGGCGGGCGGTGCCGTTCATGCCGCCCGAGATCATGCTCTTGCCGAGGTGGTTCTTTTTTCACATTGACAAGGTGTCCTACTGGTCACGCACCGTGATGGTGCCGTTGTTCGTGATCTACGCGTTCAAGGCGCGGGCCGCCAATCCGGACGATGTCGGGGTTGGTGAGCTGTTCACTGCGGATCCCGAGATCGAGCGCGACTACTTTCCGGTCCGATCGACCCTCAACCGCTTGATCCTGTGGGTCGAACGGGCCGCGCGACCGCTGGAACCGCTGATTCCCCGCTGGCTTCGCAACAGGGCTCTGCAGAGGGCCGAGTCGTGGTTCGTTCCCCGCTGCAACGAGGGCGGCCTCGGCGCCATCTTCCCGGCCATGATCAACGCGTACATGGCGCTCGACCTTCGCGGCCACGACCGCGAAGAGCCGTTGATGATCCAGGCCCGCAAGGCGATCGACGAATTGCTGGTGGTGAGCGACGACTCGGCCTACTGCCAGCCCTGCGTCTCCCCGGTGTGGGACACCGGGCTTGCCGGCCTGGCGCTGCTCGAAGAAGGCGCCGAATCGAACCGTGAAACCGTGGGTAAAGGACTCGAGTGGCTGTCCGAGCTGCAGCTGCGGAACGAGCCCGGCGACTGGCAGGTCAACCACCCCGGGCTCGCGGGCGGCGGTTGGGCCTTCCAGTACGAGAACGCCTACTACCCTGATCTCGACGACACCGCGGTCGTGGCATGGGCGATGCACCGGTCCGTCGACCGCAATCGCTATACCGAAGCCATCCGGCGGGCCACGGATTGGTTGCGCGGCATGCAGTCGGGAAACGGCGGGTTTGCGGCCTTCGATTCCGACAACACGCACTACGCCTTGAACGAGATCCCCTTCGCCGATCACGGCGCATTGCTCGATCCCCCGACCAGCGATGTCAGTGCTCGCTGTGTTGCGCTGATGGGACAGCTTGGTAGGGATGGCGACGGCGACTGTCTCGATCGCGCCGTCGAGTACCTGAGGAGCGAGCAGGAGCCGAACGGTTCCTGGTTTGGGCGGTGGGGCACGAACTATATTTACGGGACATGGTCGGTTCTGATGGCCCTGGAGCACGTCCGGGGTCCCCGAATCGACGAGATGGTGAGGCGAGGGGTCCGCTGGCTCGAGCAGATCCAGCACCCGGACGGCGGCTGGGGGGAGTCCAACGACAGCTATCTCGACCCGGCTCGAAGCTGCATCGATGATCGCAGCACGGCCTGCCAGACGGCGTGGGCGCTTCTCGGTCTCATGGCTTCCGGCGAGGGCGACTCGGAGGCGGTTCGGAGAGGTGTGGAGTACCTGCTGGAGGAGCAAGATGCCGACGGCAGCTGGACAGATCCGGAGTTCAACGCGCCCGGTTTCCCGCGCGTCTTCTATCTTCGGTATCACGGCTACTCCAAGTTCTTTCCGCTGTGGGCTCTCGCCCGGTACCGCAATCACCTGGTCGCCCGTTGACTCCGACACTCGGGATGGTGGCCGCGCTCGAGATGGAGCGGCGGTGGATCGGCGCGCCCCAACCCCTGATCGAAACGAGCGGGGTCGGCGCCGAGAGGGCCGGAGCCGCCGCGTGCAGATTGTTGGACCGAGGTGCAACGGCGCTTGCGAGTTGGGGTGTTGCCGGGGGGCTCGACCCGGAAACCGGCCCCGGAACCGTGGTCCTTCCCGAAACAGTCATCACTGCCGACGGATCTCGGTTTGCGGCGGATCTGGAGTGGCGCGGCCGCCTGTTGAGCAAGATCGTTGACCGGGTCGATATTTCGACCGCGGACCTGCTGGAGGTCGACCAGCCGATCGCCACTGCTGAAGAAAAAAGCGCGCTGCATCGCCGGGCCGGCGCCGGGGCGGTGGATATGGAGAGCGCCGCAATCGCGGCGGTCTCGAAGCAGGCCGCAATTCCCTTCCTTGCTGTCCGGGTTGTGGTGGACGCGGCCACACGTTCGATACCGGAGGTCGCGCTGACGATCTTCAACGAGGGGGGCCGGTTGCAAAGGAGTTCGTTGATTCGTCTCGTGCTCAACCCGATCGGTTGGCCGGGTTTAATTGCGCTGGCGCGAGCAAGAGGTTCTGCGGGCCGTTCGATGCGACATCTGTGGTCGGTTGCGGGACCCGATCTCGGTCTGTCGTGAGGTAACGCTGTGCTGAATCGGTGCACCCGAGACAATCCTCGGCCGGAGGATGGACCGGTCCAAAACCCGTCCCTTCAGTATCCCACCAATGTGGGATTGCGCCTGGCCCTCGCACAACCTAATCTCTCCTCATGATGATCGGTCAGCTTCGATCGGGGGTGCGAACCCGACCGGGTATCGAATGGAAACGACCGTTCGCGATGGTCGTTCTCTTGGTCGTGTTGCTCGCCGGGCGGTCCGCCGCCCTCGAGACCGACCAGTACTACGCCTGGGGGATACCGCTCGCAGACTCCACCGACGTGGTCAACGCCAGATTCAACCTCGAGCTCGAGCGAGCCATCGCCAGCTTTCCGGAAGACCGTCCCCCCAGGACCTGCCGCAAGGTTGCCGTTGCCTATCGCAAGCGGATGCGCTTTCTGCTGCTGCACGAAATCCAGGTGTGGGCGTGGAACTCGAAGTGGGTCGACCGATTTCCGAACGGTGGTGAGGCGCAGCGCGAGTACCGGCGCACTAATTTGTACTCGAATCACCCCCCCATCGACACCGGAACCTGGATGCCCTACACCCCGACCATCGAGGTCGCCGGTGTTCGCTTCGGGACCGACAAGCTGGCCCACCTGGTGTCGTCCGGCTGGACCTATTACGGCGAGTATCTGAAGGGCCTCAAAAAGGGGCTCGAGCCAGGGGAGGCCGAGCGGCGAGCGGTGCGTCGCGGGATCATCGAGGAGAGCCTGATCCTCGGCAGGATGGCGTCGGGAGTCCTCTCGATCCCCGACATCGAGTCGAGCTACGCCGGCATTCACTTCTACGTCGATCTCTGCGACAGCGAGGACCCGGTCCTCGAGCTCGAGGAGGGTGGCTGGGTGATCTCGAGACCGATCGATCTGCGAGATTACGTCACTCCTCGGTGGGACGAGTCCTACCAACCTCCGGCCTACAGCAAGAGTCGCTGGCGAAAGGTCAGACCGGTGCTCGAGACCTACTGCGATCGCCTCGACGACCCGCAGGTGGTGGAGATGCGCCGCCGCTACCGCGAGCGGGATCCGGGCTCGCTGGTCGGTGAGATGGTGGCCGAACGAGTCGCCGAGGGCAAGATCCCGGATCCGGCCCAGTTCATGCTCGATGCGGTCTGCGGCAAAACCGATCCGTCGCGTGAGCTGGCAGCGGATTCCGCCGATCGCATCGAGATCGTCAGTGCCGGTTTCGATCCAACGACTGCCATGCAGAGGGTCGTTGCGGAGGACGACGACCGGCGCCGATTCGCCCTCGGTTTGCCGGGGTTTCACGTCTCCTACCCGCAGGTCGCGTCGGCGTCGATCGCCGTGATAGCGACCTCACAGCCTCGAAGCTACGACTGCACCACGCCGTGCGATTTCCGGGGCTTCTTCGGGGAGTTCGAGCCCGGACTCGGCGGCGGCAAGCTGAGCCTCGGCTGGGCACGGGTGACAGGCAACACCAACCGGAGTGGATCGCTGCTGCGGGCGGGATTCATCGGCGCCGCCTACAAGCTCACCGTGCTGCACACCTGGGGCGACCTCGGTTGGATCGAGGGTGGACGCACCTACACCGGTTTCGAGCTTGGCGTTCCGGTGGCGCAGGCCAACCTCGGAATCGGGCTTTTGTATCGGGTGGATGGCGGTGCCGGGGGTAGATGGCTGGTAACGGGTGGCGCTGGGTGGGGTTTCTAGACATGAACGAAAAGCTGCTGGCGGTGGCACGAGGCGACGCGGAGGCGGAGGTGTTGTTGTCCGGCGGTCGCGTGGTTGACGTCTTTTCCGGCTCGGTGGTCGACGCCGATGTGGCCGTGGTGGACGGTGTGATTGCATCCGTCGGCCCCGGCCGCGAAGCCGTCGAGGTCGTGGATCTGGCTGGTCGGTATCTCCTGCCCGGGTTGATCGATGCCCATGTCCATCTCGAGAGCTCGATGGTGAAGCCGTACGAGTTTGCCCGCGCGGTGGTGCCGCGGGGGACGACCGCTGTCGTGGCGGACCCCCACGAGGTCGCCAACGTCGCCGGCGCTGCCGGGGTCGAGTGGCTGCTCGGCGCCTCCGAGAATCTGCCGTTGGCGGTGCAGGTGATGGCGCCGTCC
>CBDTWX010000214.1:0-9181 GCA_965364305.1 uncultured Thermoanaerobaculia bacterium | reverse complement strand
CCCCTCGCCACCGGCAACACCCGGTTGACCGGCGGCTCGAGCTTCCCCTCCCAGTCGCCACCCGGCGCCCGCTGGCGAACCTCCTGGACCCGACGCAGATTGACGGCATGATTCTTGTGCACCCGCAGGAAACCGAAGCCGGCCAGCGCCTCCACCACTTTGCCGAGCGACCGCCGGTCGCGCAGCCGCGTCCTGCCGCGCTGCCGCACCCAGGTGGTCGCCCCCTCCGCCTCCAGCCAGTACACGTCCTCGGGCTCCACCACAACCCCACGACCCACCTCGACCCACACGATCATCCGATCCGTAAGGGACTCCATAACCCATCATGAAATAATAGGCTGATTTTTGCAATGATGAGAATATATTAGGCAACAATAAGCAGATTTTTCGTATGATCTGCAGATTTGTTTCGTGCATCGGATGGTTACACAGATCAAAGGTACCGGGCACTCACTTATGATGTTGTGGTCTGGCAGATGCAGATGTTCGCCCCTGGTGGGAATGATCAGCACCTGACGAAATAGGAGAATAAATGAGTGCCAGGGCCTTTCTCTGGTGCATATCAAGAATCCTGGTCCCCAGGTGGCGCTTATGTGGTGACTTTCAACAGACTCCGCCTACGGTCATCTCCCTGATACGTCTGACAAGGGCAATCGCCAGACCACTCCTCCTTCAGTGCCGGCGAACAGGCTCGTCTCGCTGACTGCAAGCGCGTAGATCAAGGGTTCCGCAGAGAACCCCGAGTTGATCGCAGTCCAGTTGTCGCCGCTGTTTGTCGTGTAGTAAACGCCCCTGAAGCTACCAAGAAAGATGATGTTCCCGCTTGCCGCCAGGTCCGAGAGTGAAAACTCCATGAAATGGGGCAGTCCCGTAAAGATAGGTTGCCAGCTCGCACCGTTATCGGTGGACCGAATCACCCGGCCGCCCCACCTCGAGCCGGCGAAAATCTTGTTCCCACTCGCCACGAGTCGGAGCACCTCAGCATCCGGGCGTATTCCTGAATTCACCTCAGTCCAGCTGTTGCCGTAGTCCTCTGAAAAAAAGACACCTCGTCCATAAGTGCCGGCGAACAGGTTCGTTCCCATGACTCCGAGGCACAAGACCTCAACCTCCGGCATACCTGAGTTGACTTCATCCCAACTTGTGCCGTTGTCGTTGGACAGGTAGACGCTGGCGACCTTTCTTCCGGCGACAGCAAAGAGGTCCGTTCCACTCACCGCAAATCGCCAGACCGAAGTCCCCGCGGCCAAGTCCGGGCTCATCGCCGTCCAGCTCGTGCCGTTATTCGAAGATCGAAACCCACCCTTTCCCACGGTTCCGGCAAAGAGATTCTCCCCGCTCACCGCAACGGCCTGGAAATCGGCATTCTTTGGCAACCCCGAGTTGATTGCAGTCCAGGTGGCACCATCATCCGTGGAAAGGAAAATCCCGCCCTGTCGGGTGCTGGCGTAGAGATTCTTCCCTTGCACCGCAAGATCGGTGATCCAGCCGCCGTTTGGCTGGCCGGCCTTTACCCACTGAGCATCGCACCACTGAGAACATGAAACCGAGATTGCCGTTCCGAGAAGGATGATCATGGCAACGCGTTTCATCGATGAACCCTCCCTTCGAAACTGACGTTGGCGTCCGGTGGAGCCCTCGCGAACCGCGTGATGACGAATCTCGCCAGGGCTCTCGATAGAGATATGAGGTGACCACGAGATTCATTTCGTCCTGACGTTCCTGCCCGTACGGACACAAGAACTGTGCGATCCCCAGGTAGGGGCTGTACCCATCATCGGTTTGAATCTCGGACGACAACTTTCGATGAAATGTTTCGCAAAATGCGTCATTCAAGAGTAGAGACCGGATTCCGGAGTTGTCGGTATCGCCGGAATCCTTCTCGTTCGATCTGAGGAGTCCGAAACGAAAGGCGAAATTGGTGAGGACAACAGAAAGGCCGCCGGAAGGCTCGAGTGACCCGAAATCGACGTTGCGTTCTCTGACCTGGGGGGGCCCGATGAGACATCTTTTCATCAGTCCAATTGTCGCCATGTCCTTTTTCATCGGAACACAGCACCTCTATGGCCAGGCCACGTCCGACGCGCCCTGGATCGATATTGCCTTTTCGCCTAATGTGGCTGCGGTCATCGTTGCGGCTTCGGAGGAAATGCAGTCTGAGGAAGAAAAGGACAGAGCTGCTGGGATTTTGTTGTTCCGTGACCGCAGATTCGTCCTCGAGGACGACGGACGAATACACCGCACAGATCGAGATGTGTATGTCGTCTTGACACCCCGCGGTGTTCAAGGCGCTTCCTCAGTTCAGGCTGAATGGGAACCCTGGCACCAGCACCGACCCTCCATCAGGGCTCGTGTCATAACCCCGGACGGCACCGAGCACCACCTCGACCCGGAAACGATTACCGAGTCACCGGCAAGTGAAGGAGAGTTTGCAACTTACGGTGACAGCATCGTCCTGAACGCCCCGCTACCTAGTCTTACTCCCGGGGCTATCGTTGAGCAGGAGATTACGGTGGCCGAGAAGACTGCCGTGTTCGATCGAGGAACGGTGACCCAGGTCTATCTTGGTGGAGCGTGGCCTATTCGTCGTACTCGAGTTCAGATCCAAGCTGCAGCGTCAATTCCGTTGCGTTTTAAAACCCGGCTCCTTCCACATATCGAGATCGAAAGGCTTGAAAGGGAAGGGCAGGTTTTCCTGACTTTTGAAAATGGACCCCTGGCTCCACTCGAAGACTTTGACCCACTCCTGCCCCGAGACATCCCTCAGTGGCCCTATTTAGCCTTCTCTACTGGAGAATCCTGGGCAGAAGTTGCGGCCGGTTACTCGAAAGTCGTGGATGCTCAACTGGATATCGAAGCAGTTGAAGAGATCACGACAGAGACACTTCGCGGGTCGACGACGAGAGAAGGAATTGCAGAAAAGCTGTTGAGGAGGGTTCACCGGGACGTTCGCTACACCGGTGTGTTTCTGGGTGACGCGGCGATCGTTCCGCGGTCACCTCGGGAGACCCTCCAGCGGGGATACGGTGATTGCAAGGACCAGGCCGCGGTCCTGATTGCCATGTTTCGTTCAGCTGGCATTGAGGCCTATATGGCACTTCTGAATGCTGGATTTGGAAGTGAGGTAGAAACAAATCTCCCGGGCCTTGGGGTATTCAACCACGCCATAGTCTATGTACCTGGTACGCCCCCCCTATGGATCGACCCGACAGATAAGTTCTCTCGCATGGGACAGCTTCATCTGTCGTCCCAGGGGCGGCTGACTCTGATTGCGGGCCCCGGTACCACCAATCTCGTGAGATCCCCGGAATCCCCTTCAGCGGATAACAGAATCATCGAAAGTCGAGAGGTGATCCTGGCCGAGGAGGGTCCAGGGCGAGTTGTGGAAACCACGGATTACTGGGGCGCGGAAGAGTCCGTCATGCGGAGAATGTACAGCCAGATGAACAGCACCGAAATCCACGAGATCGTGGAGAACTATGCCAAGGAATCCTATTTTGCCCGAACCATTGAGAACCTCGAGTACACAGACCCTGAGGACTGGTCCCAGCCATTTCGAATTCGATTCGAAGCCGTAGATGCGGAAATTGCATTTGCAGATCAAGGTGAAGGCGTCGTCGGAATCGCACTCCAACCGCTGGTGGGTGCACTCAGCCACATCCCTGCAGGCGAGAGAACCGATGGCCTTTTTCTTCCCAAGCCTTTTGTCACAGAATGGCGCTACACGATTGTGCTCCCACCTGGTTTCAGGCCCAGATCCCTACCGGTACCAGAGACCGTCTATTTTGGCCCGGCCTTTCTCACCAAGGACTTCTCGGTGACACCAGACTCAGTAATCGCAACATTCCGGCTCGACACAACCAAGAGGAGGTTTACTGCCGAGGAATCAAAAGAGCTCATGAACGGAATCGAGGAGCTCGCCAATTCTGAGCCGCTGCTGGTTTTTGTTGACCAGATCGGAGAGGAACATCTCATTGCCGGGAGGGTTGGCGAAGCACTCGCCGAATTCAGGCGTCTCGCAGCACTACATCCAGACGAGGCAATTCACCGTACCCAGATTGCCAGGGCACTCCTGACAGGAGGAATGGGACAGGCGGCCTTAGAGGAGGCCCACCGTGCAGTTGTGTTGCAGCCGACGGCGACCGCCTATCGCACATTGGGCTGGATTCTGCAACACGATATGGTGGGCAGAAGATTCAAGCATGGATCTGATCTGGAGGCGGCTGAGGCGGCGTATCGAAAGGCGCTGGAGATCGATCCGTCGGACACGGTCGCGCGCGCCGACCTGGCGATCCTGCTGGAGCATGATGATCAGGGGGTACGCTACAGCGCCGGGGCCGATCTCGGTGAGGCAATCAAGGAATATGAGCTGTTGCTCGAAGAGCCGGACCCGTCAAATCCCATCAACCAGAATCTCCTGGTCGCATTGATGTTTGCCGGCCGTTTTGAAGAGCTGAAAGCGCGAATAGGAGATCCGCAGGAATCACCGGCACTCTTTCTGGTCGCTACCGCCGCCGCCGACGGCCCCGAGCCGGCGGTGAGGGAGGCGTCGCGGATGTTTCCGTCCGCAGAGGAGCGTCATCCTGTTCTGTTGGAGGCCGGTTACCAACTGGCGCAATTGCGTCTTTATCCGGAAGCTGCGACCTTGCTCAATGCAGCAGCGAAGGGAGCGCCCAATCCGGCAGGCGTCCTTGGTCGGGCAAGCATGATGAGCATGGTCCGGCGCCATGAAGATCTCTCCTTCCCCAATACCGACCCGGTCGCGGTGGTAAAGCTGTTTTTTGTCTATGCCTTTCTGTCGATCGACCAGTCGATATCGCTTCTCACGAAAAACGCCAGGGAAGCCCTGCTGGCGGACCAGGAAGGGCTGTCCCAGTTCAAGGCTGGATTTCGGTTCTTGCGATCCCAGTTGGAGAAACAGGGCATGCCTCCAGAGTTGGTCGTCGACCTGGCGCTGGCCATTGGCCAATGGGATGTCGACGGAGAGGAATCCACGGGATACCGGGTTCGATCTCAGATACCGTATCTGGCGGAGGACACCGAAAGTGTCTCATTTGTCGTTGTTGAAGGAGACGGGCATCGGATCCTGGCCATCGACGACTCTCTGGAAGAGATAGGAAGGGTAGCTCTGGAGAGTGCGGTGGCAGGAAACTTACCCGCGGCTCGTACCTGGTTGGACTGGGCTCTGGAGGAGGCGCCTGCGTCGAGGGACGACGATCCCCTGGGTGGGCTGCCCTTCACACGGTTTTGGATCAAAGGTGCGGAAGCTGACGAAAGTCAGATTCGCTACGCGGCGGCGAGCCTGATGGCAGGAAGTACCCTGGCAGCCGAGCGCGCCGTGCCCATCTTAGAGCAAGGGAGAAAAAGCGCGTCTGGAAATGACCTCGTCGATTTTGACAGTGCCCTTGCTCTGGCCTTCATGACGCTGGAACAGTACGAAGACGGGTTGGAGGTGACGGAGAGGCTCCTGGAGGTTCATCCTGAATCCGTCGTTGCGTTTGCCCTGAATTCGCTGGCGCTCGAAAAATTGAGGCGTTGGGAAGATCTGAGGAATGCCGCTGAGGAGAGGCTGGGACGAATCCCGGACGACGCGACCGCTTTTCGGGTGCTGATCGACCTCGCCGCGAGGGAAGGGGATTTCGAGAGAGCGGAAGAGCTCGATATGAGGCTCGCCGAGTCACGGCAAGCGGAAGCCGCGGATCTGAACAACAGGGCCTGGCGCGCCCAGTTTCGTGCCCCTTTCAGGGAAGAGGCGCTTGAAGAGGCGGAAAGGGCCGTGTCCCTCACACGGAATGCGGATCCTTTCAGTCTGCACACACTTGCATGTATTTATTCCGAAATCGGCAGGCCGAGCGATGCTCTTGGGGTCATCATGCAGTCCTTGGAGGCCGCCGCCAAGGAAGAACCGAAGTCAGACGATTGGTACGTTTTCGGACGTATTGCGGAGCAATACGGAGAGCTGGACTCGGCGATTGCGGCCTATCGTAAAGTAGACGCTCCGAATCCTGATGAGGATTCAAAGCAAGCGACCTACTACCTTGCGAGGAACCGCATTCGTGCACTTGAAGCGGCTCGATTGAACTAACCCGGACCCTGCCTGTGCACTTGGCTCAGGTTTCACTCGATTGAGTGTCTGGCAAGCCAGGTGGATGCCAGTTACAGCACGTGGATTCGGCTCCGATTCTCCCCGATCACAGCCCGTAGCCCTTTCCCTTCAGCGAAATATATCGGTGACCCACGTGTGTACCAGGCACGCACCTGGCTCTGATGCGGCTCGGCGTGTTGACGCCGAATTCCGCATTTGAGCCAAGTGCATAGGCCGGGCTAGGACGCCTTCGACCTGGGACTGGCGAAGTTGGTGGAAGGCGACGAAGTGTCAGCGGGGAATTCGTGGCGAGACAGTCTTCATGACGAGCTGTGACCGACTGCCAACTTCCCAACTTCTTCAAGCCTGGCACTGATGATGCCGAGAATTGAAATGTGGAAATCTTCGGCAGTCATCAGCGATTGTTTCGGAGACCTCGCTTCAATGCGAGTAGGTTATCTGGACGTCGGTCCCATCGGTGGTGAACTTCAGGTGGTAGTGGAGATCGGTTCTGACATGATTGCGGTTGTTGACATCGAAAAGGTCGATGACCTGCTGGTGTGGGTGGCCGAAACGGGCCACGTGGCAACTGATGCCGAGATCTGCGTTCTGAGGGACGTTGTTCAGCCAAGCGGGGTTGCCGCTGCTGTCAAACGTTCCGTTTCGCGATCCGTGGTGCGGGACTTTGAAGAATCTGGTGGTTGGTGGGATCTGGCCCGCTATCTGATCCCATACGTGTTCCTCGGCATCCCCGGTCAAGATGAAATCGACGTTTCCGAGTGTTAGCCGAAGCACTACCGAGTTGTCGTTTTCCGAGGAGTTGGAGATCACATCACGAGGCGGCCACAAGACCTCCAGCGCTGCGGGTCCGAGGTTCGGCAGGGTCTTGCCACTGTCCAAAGCTTCCACCCAGTCGACCTTGGAAGTCCGCCGCGCGTACCTGAGCAAATCGCCCAGGGCGCCCCAGTTGTTGGACTTGGGGTACCAAAAATTGACTGTTCCAAACTCTGAGATGGAATACCTCAGGCCTTGGCCGTGGTCAGCGTGAGCGTGCGTGAGCAGAACGAAATCGAGAAAGTGGCGTCTGCTGGTGAAGTCGATTCCTCGCGTCCGGAAGTACCGACGCAGGAAGTTCAGGGTGAAGCGCATGTTCGGTGTGTCGTTGGAATCGACGAGGGCAAAACGTGGGGGCTGGTTGTCACGCTCCGCTTCGATGAGGATCGAATCACCCCAGCCAACATCCAGCAAGGTGACCGAAAGAGTGGCCATGGATTAATCCCCCTTTCGAATGCGATCGAGCTTGCGGGTCGGGTTGCCTTCGTGATCCGCCTTGATGAGGTCGATGTGGTGCCACGTCCAGTCGTGCAGGGCCCGCGTCTCCTCTGGCGACGGACGGGGTGGTTCGTCGAGCTCGCGGACAATTCGGGTGAATTGGTCGAAATCGACGGCGTCGTATCTGTAACCGCACGCACGTTCAAAAAGCCCGAGGCCGATCCTGAAAACGTCTCCCCTTTTTGCCGACCCAGCCCTGAAGAGGGAGTTCGGCAGCCAGATGTCGTTCGAATCGACGAAGAGGTCTTTGTGCTGTTCGACGTTGCTATAGAAATCCTCGAATCGTTCAGGAGTGTCGAAGAGCGGGTGATCCTCCGACGGCTGTGTGACGATGCCGGAAAGCCCGAGCATCAGAAACGGTAGGCCGAGCTCCGGCATTGCAAGCACCCAGTCCGGCGATGGATGTTCGCATTCCACCGAAAAGTAGGTACATCGAGTCATCGGGAAATCCCTGGTGCTTTTGACATCGTCTACTACCACGGGAATCGAAACGTCATCGCCTGTCTGCATCGCACGCATGGCTGCTCATCCCCCTTGAATACGGGCGTTTCTGATCAGCGGGTCATCCCGGCTCCTTTGATCAAAGACCTAGCTATTTCGGGTCTTCGCCCCTGTCATCACCCAAATGGGTGATCGCCTCGTTCGCACGCGAGTTGAATCGAAGGGACATGATTGGGGTTAGCGAAAAGTCTGGAGAAGGATGTTGAGTTGGGCGTGCTCCACTTCCGGACGCTCTCGGAGGCGCTTGACCAGATCCTTGGTGAGATCCCGGAGATCGATGCCCAGAACTATCTCGGAGCTCCCGGAGATGCGGATCTCGGGCTGATAATCCTGGATTGCCACGAGATCCCTTGCCAGCGCCTGACACTGGGGAGAGGTCTTCAGGCCCTGTGCGTGCGCCGCTTGCACCGTTGCCGCCGCTTCGCTCCCCGTTTTGAGCTGCACCAGCGCCTCGACTCCCAGCTCGACCAGACCGGTCTCGGGGGTGATCTTGCGATCCCGGGCGTTCTCGACCTGCGGGTCACTGCGGAGACGGGCCAGGAGCTCATCGCGTAACTTCTCCAGGTCGATGGCCAGCACCAGCTCACCACCGGAGGTCAGGCGCTCGATGCGCAGTGGAACCGTCAGCTCCCGTGAGAGGGTCGCGAGGTATTGGGCCAGACCGGTGTCGGTTTCGAGATGGTCGCGGTCGGCCTGCGCCAGGGCTTGGCCCCCGGCGCCGTCTGCGGTCAACTTGACGATCACCTGGCCGGGGACGAAGGGCGGGTTTTCCTGCGGCGGTGGCTGCCCCCGGGCGAGGGCGGCCGCCAGGGCCAGCCCGATACCTAGCAGGATGCTCGCTCTGGTCGATCTTTCCATGGTCGAAGAACCCGGTTCAGCTGAGCCCGGGACGGGTGTGCGAGCCACACCAGCCAGTACCCGAGCACAAAAGCCAGCATAGCAGTCTCCCACACCACGGCGTGGATGAACGCGAATGCGGCTGGAAACCACACGCCGAGGAAAAACAGGCTTACCAGGCGCACCAGGTTCAGCAGGAATACCAGCAGAGCCCCCAGCAGCGCTCCCCAGAGCTTGCGGCTGCGCGCACCCGGAAGGGCGAAGATCCCGACAACCAGCAGAGCGGCGACGAACAGCCCCGTGCACCGGAAGTAGATCTCATAGCTGAAACCGCCGGGGTGAGCGAGAACGTCACCGGCCCGGTGGACATCGGCACCCAGCCAACCCAGGACCGTAGCGGTCATCACCGCGGTCGGGCGGTCCAGG
>CBDTWX010000213.1:0-9196 GCA_965364305.1 uncultured Thermoanaerobaculia bacterium | reverse complement strand
AGAAGACGGCGGCAGTCGCCAGAGGCAGAAGATAGCGGCAGTGTTCAGAGTGTTCAGAAACAGATGACGGCGCCAGCCGACAAGGGCAACTATCAGCGACAGTGGCCAGTGGGAACCGGGACATGGTCCCCTCCGGGTCGTTCATGGGGCGATGACGTAGCCGGTGAGGTCGGTGGTTACTTCTTGATCTTCTTCGGGTCGCAGACCTTTTTCTTTTTTTTCGCCACGGTCCCGCAGTCCCGGCAGCTGTAGCGCCCGGGCTTCGCTTTCACCTTGGATTCACCCTTCTTGCATCCCATAGCCGAAAGAGATTATATCTCATCACAACTGGTGCTGGTATCGCAGTCGAGCTACACTGATCGCTCGGTGGAGGGGTGTCGAGCATGCAGATCCCAGAGTGGTACACCGGCAGCGATGATTCCGGCCGTGTCGCAGCAGGAATCGAACGAGCGATCGAGCGAATGGATGAGCGCACCGCCGACCATTCCGACATTACCGACATTCAGAAACTCCTGACCATCGAGGAGGAGACCAACTGGCGAAACTTCTTGCTCGGGCTCGTTGGTACGATTCACTACGATCTCGAGGAGATCGACAGCGCGCGGACCGTTCTCGAGGAGTCGGTCACCTCCTACAAGGCCTATCTCGAAACGTTCGACGAGGTGCTCAGCGTCTACTGTCAGTCGTGTTACACACTCGGCGTCATTCTTTTCGATGACGGCCGGTACGGCGAAGCAATTCCGTTTTTTCTCCGCTGTCTGCCCTACATGCACGAGGTCTATGACGAGACCTACATCGGGCACATCTACACCTTCCTCGCTCTGTGCTTGAGCTGGACCAACCAACCCGGCTACAGCATCGTGTTTTCGGAGGCTTCCGCCTTCACCCGGCGCTACGACTGCGAGTCGATGGAACAGCTCATGGTTGCCTTTGGTGACACCGGAGAGATCGACAAGGCAACCGATGTCTTCCACCTCTTGCAGCGACACTGCCAGGACTACGACAATTACGACCGGGTGCTCGAGTATGCAGAACAGAACCTGGGCGAGTCCGGTATCGTCAACTGACGTGAGACCAAAAAATCAAGCACCGGCTGCTCTGGAACAAACCGGGCGACGCTTCGGGCAACGTTCTCACGTTGAACGTTTCAACGTTCCTATCGTCTCGTCGGTTTCGCCCGAGGATCGAGCACACCCTTGAACGAATCCCGACCAGATTCGCTCACGGAAGGATCTTCCCGTACACAATCCAGTGATAGATCACGTAGAACCAGCTGAGAAACGCGTGGCCCAGGGCCCACAAAATGCTGTGGTTGACGCTCCAGCTGAGGAGGGCGGCGAGCACCGCACCGATGCTCCCGAAAATCCCTCCTCCGCAGCAACCGCATCCCTTCGCGTTATTGTCGCCCATCTTCCCGACACGATAGCATACCGACAGCCGTCCGCGGGTGGTTGACGTGCTCGAGTGTCGGGCCACAATCCGCGGGTTCAGAACGAGAAAGGACAGCCGTGATCGAAGATCGACCAGAGGACTGGCACCCGGCTACGTTTATTGCGGGCAGTATCCTCAGCTTGGCTCTTCTCGCGAGTTGGTTTGTCGAACCCGCTCGTTCGCTCTGGCTTGCCCTTGACGAACGATTCTTCTGGTTCACAAACCAGACGTTGGCACCGGAACGCCCGTGGCAGGTGCTGTGGGCAGCCACCAACGTTCGCGCGTTTGATCTTCTGGCGGCGCTTTCCATGGTCGGTCTCTACGCACACTACACCCTCCGCCGCGGCCGAGACCAGATGGCACGGTTGATCGCGGTGGGTTTGATGTTGACCTCGCTCCTAGTGGTCGCGAAAAGATTCGCCGACGCGTTGTCGCTCGTCCACCGCCGCAGCCCGACCCTGGTTCACGCCGAGTCTCACCGTCTCTCCGAACTGGTGCCGTGGATACCAACCAAGGATGCGGCGGTCGACTCCTTCCCGGGAGACCACTGCATGGTGCTGCTCATCTGCGCCGGCGTCATCTCCTATTATCTGCCTCGAGCCTGGGCTGCAATCGCTTGGGTCATTGCGGCGTTGTTCACGGTTCCACGGTTGATGAGCGGCGCCCACTGGCTCTCCGACAACCTCGTCGGGTCGGTGGGGGTCGCCGCGTTCGTTCTCACCTGGGCGCTAGCCACCCCACTTCATGGCGTGATCAGCGACGCATTCGAGAGAATCCTCCGCCGCCTGAGGAGGAACCTCGCCCGGAATCATCAACAGAGTGTTTTCAAGGAGGACGACGAGGGGTAGAGAGAGGCCGCCTACGCCACTCCAGTTCTCAGGTTGGTCAGGGTCTCCGGACGGGGAAGCCGCACCCCTCTCGCGCCATCCCACGGATGCACCTCGAGGCCGCTCAACGAGCCGCCGGAAACCCACAAAATCACGCCCACCGAAATTCCTTCTGGCGACTCGGCGTCTGCGAGCACGAGGGGTGTCGGCGTACCGTTCTGCGCTCGGGACCCAATCTCCAGATCGACGCTCGGGCATCCACACCGACATCTGCCCACTACCTCGACCGTCGCCAATTGGCCCAGGTATCGGCCGACACCGGAACGAGCGGCGCCCAATAGCGCCTCGATGAGCTCCTGCTCCTCCGCCGTGAGGGGACGGGGGAATACGGATCGGTCGTCGTCTGTCATCGGCCCCTTCCACCACCGCCCGGTCGCGCACCCAACCGGGTCTCTCCGCACCCGAGGAAACTCCACTGCGAAACCCGCCGCAGAGTCCCCGATCTCGTGGTATGTACGTTTGAATCGCGGCGGAGTTCTGCGCGTTGACGGCTATTTCACAACGGTCTGAGAAGCCGATATCGTTGTCGCCAGCCCCGATCCGCCCTATGATCGAGAACACTCGTTTTCAGGGGGAATCGAAATGGAAGACACGCTCAACGAACGCTTCATCGATGTCGTCGAACGATGCCGAGATCAAACCGCCTTCATGGTCAAACGTGACGGGCGGTGGCACAGCTTCACATTCGATTGGGCCCTCGATCAAACCGCCAGAACGACCTTTGGCATCGAGGGTCTCGGTTTTCACCCGGGGACTCGGGCAGCGATTCTCTCCGAAAACCGTCCCGAATGGGCGACCACAGATTTTGCGATCATGGCCGCCGGGCTTGTTGGCGTCCCTCTTTACACCACACTCATCGGGGATCAGATCGCCTACATCCTGCGCGACGCCGGGGCGAAGTTGGTCTTTGTGTCGACCATGGCCCACCTCGAGACGGTCCTCGCGATCCGACACGAGGTGCCGTCTCTGGAAAAGATCGTCGTCTTTTACCCACAGGACCTCGAGGAAAGCGAATTCGTGATCAGCCTGGACACCCTCAAGGCCCAGGGTGACGGCCATACCCGAGAGGTTTTCTTCGAGCTTTCCCGGAGAACAAAGGCAGCCGACACTGCGACCATCGTCTACACATCCGGTACGACCGGCGATCCCAAAGGGGTAGTCCTCACCCATGGCAACTTCATGGCAGAATTCGAAGCCATCATGCCCACCTTCGAAGGCAAACCGGGCGACAGCCTCGTCTCCTTTCTGCCTCTCTCACACATCCTTCAGCGAGTGGTCGACTCCTTCGCACTCCTTTACGGATTCACCATCGCCTACGCCGAGAGCCTCGAGACTCTCGGTGAGAATCTGCGTGAGATCAGACCGAGCCACATCGTCGCCGTGCCACGGGTCTTTGAAAAGATCCATGGCCGAATCTTCGCCGGCGTGCAGCAAGCGTCGCCGCTCAGGAGGAGCCTCTTCAACTGGGCGATCAAGGTCGGCCGCGAGTTCAGCGAATCGGGGCGTGCCGCCGGAATCGGTCTGAAAATCCAACATCGGCTGGCAACCAAGCTCGTCTTTAATAAAATTACCGCCGCCACCGGTGGCAATATCCGGTTCTACGTATCGACGGGCGCTCCGCTTGCCAAAGGCCTCGCAGAATTTTTCGACGTGGTGGGCATCCGAATCATCGAGGCATGGGGCATGACCGAGCTCACCGGCGCAGCGACGTCGTGTGAGGCTCGCGAAGTTCGATTCGGCAGTGTCGGCAAGGCAAGCCCCGGCGTCGAGATCAAGATTGCCGACGAGGGCGAGATTTGGGTTCGCGGTGGAATCGTCATGCGCGAGTACTGGCACAAACCCGAGGCCACGGCCGAGACCATTGACGCCGATGGATGGCTCCACACGGGAGATGTCGGCCATATCGACGAGGACGGGTATCTCTACATCACCGACCGCATCAAGGAGCTCATCGTCACTGCCGGCGGGAAAAACGTCGCGCCTCAGCCTCTCGAAAACGCCCTCAAGACCGACCGTTTCATTGCCGGTGCGATGGTCATCGGCGACCACCGGAATTTCATCAGCGCCATCGTCGTACCACAGGCCGAGGTCATCGAGTCATGGGCAGAGGAACACGGTCTCGCGGGCGATCTCGCAACCCTGTGCCGCGAGGAAAAGGTCGTCGCGCACTACCGGAAGATCATCGACTCCAAGATGGAGGCCTTTTCCCGCTACGAGCGGATCCGCAAATTCGAGCTCGTTCCGGACGAGTTCAGCCAAGAGGCGGGCGAGCTGACGCCGACCCTCAAGCTCAAACGGCGCGTCCTGCTCGCCAAGTACGCCGAGATCATCGAGAGGATGTACGAGGACGCCGACGGCGAATCATGGATCTGAGGTCCGAGGCGGTGCGTCGAGCCCCACTCCTTCGACCCGGACAGGAATTCCCGAGAGCACCGCGTTGCCGCACAAAGCATCAACCGCCTGGTCATCGGTGACATCGTTAAGGCTGGCGCCAGGATGCAGCCGTGCGGTCGAGATCTGCGTTCCGGGGCGATGATGACCCCATCCGTGAGGCAGGCTGACCACACCGCGCATGACCTCGTCGCTGAGCTCCAACGGGGCTTCGATCCGTCCGGCGGTTGAAATGACGGCGACCCTCCGGAGATCATCAAAACCGCGATCGGCCGCGTCGTCTGGGTGCATCAGGAGGGTGCAGCGGTCGCGCCCCCCCATCAACCTCGGGTAGTTGTGCATCCATGAGTTGTTGCTCCGGAGCTGGCGGCGCCCGATCAGCAGAAGCACATCATCGGAAATCGGCTCAGCGAGCATTTTTCGCAGCCTGTCGAGGTCGTTCACACAGGCTTCCGGAGCAAGCTCGATCCGCCGTTCGGGTGTCCGCAGCCTTCCCGGCAAGCATGGCTCGAGCGGGCCGAAATCGAGCCCGTGAGGAGCCCGCTCGAGCTTTTTCAGGCTCAGGCCACGCCCAAACGGCCTGATCCCCGTCCCATAGGGTCCGAAACGCAGTCCCAAATCGAGAGTTCTCCTGGGGCCGAGCATGGCGTTCAGCCACCTCATGAAGCGCACTTTGGGTGGGCCGCCACCGAGGCGACGGTTGAGCTCGGCCAGGATCTGCCAATCGTGACGGGTGTCCGCGACCGGTCGAAAGACGGCTGGCGAGTACTTGGCGACATTCCGGACCGCCAGCAGATTGAAGACCAGATCGTAGTGATCGTGCTCGAGGGCGGCGGTCGGTGGCAGGATGAGGTCGCAGTGGCGAGTCGTCTCGTTGATGTAGAAGTCGATCGCGACCATGACATCGAGGCCGCCGAGCGCCCGTTCGAGCTGCACCCCGTTGGGGGTCGACAAGACCGGGTTTCCGGCGACCGTGATCAGCCCACGAATCTGCCCCGGCCCTCCGGTCAGAATTTCTTCGGCAAGGGCGGCCACCGGGAGCTCGCCTCCGAAACCGGGAAGGCCGCGCACCCGGCTTTTGCGCCCCCCGAGCCGACCTCGGCCGGTGCCGGCCAGAAGGTCGACCGCCGGCTTGGTGAACATGGCACCTCCCGGACGGTCGAGATTCCCCGTGACCACGTTGAGCACGTTGACGAGCCACTGACAGAGACCGCCGAACGCCTGGGTCGACACGCCCATCCGGCCATAACACACGGCCGAGGGGGCCGCTGCAAAGTCGCGGGCGATCCCGCGGATCTCCTCAGCCGCGATTCCGGTAGCCGTCGCCGCGCGTTCGGGCTCAAATTCCTCGGTCAGTACCCGCACGGTCTCGAACGAGTCGCAGATCTCGGCCAGCCGTCCGGGCGTCTCGAGCCCCTCTCCGAGAATCACATGGAGCAGGGCCATCAGCAGCACCGCGTCGCCGCCCGGCCTGATGAAGTGGTGACGGTCGGCGATCTTCGCCGTCTCGGTGCGCCGGGGGTCGATCACCACCAGCCGCCCCCCGCGTCGGCGGAGCTCTTCGAGGCGCTTTTTGAAACCCGGTGCGGTCATCATGCTGCCGTTGGAGACCACCGGGTTGGCGCCGATCACCAGCAGAAAATCGGTGCGGTCGATATCGGGCACCGGGAGCAGCAGCTTGTGGCCGAACATCAGCGTCGCAGCGACGTGGTGAGGGAGCTGATCGACCGAGGTCGCCGAGAAACGGTTGATTGTGCGCAGGCTGCGCAGGAGCGGAGGACCGTAGAGTAGCGAACCATAATTGTGAACATTGGGGTTGCCCAGGTAGACCCCGACCGCGTCTCGACCATGGTCGGTTTGAATACCGCGGATCTTTTGCGCGGTCTCGTCGAGAGCCGCGTCCCAATCGATTCGTTCCCAGTCGCCGGCAGCGGTGCGCCGCATTGGATGGCGCAATCGATCCGGATCGTTGTGAATATCCTGCAGGGCGACCGCCTTGGGGCAGATGTGACCGCGACTGAAGCTGTCCGCGCGATCGCCGCGGATCGAGGTGATCCGGCCGTCCTCGACCCGAATCTCGATGCCGCAAATGGCCTCGCACAAGGTGCAGGCCCTGAAATGAGTTTCAGACCGTGCTGTCATGAAAGTATCTCCGGCGAGAATTGTACCGGCATTCCGGCTCCGTTACAGTGATGGCCGGCTCGCGGAACCTGACACATCATCGGTAATTGTCGAGCGGGCAGGTTGGAGGGTCCTGATGAGGTTTTGGAAGACCGTGATGCGCGGTGCGCTTTTCGGTACTGCGATGTCGATCGCGACAGTCTCCGGAGCTTACGAATTCGAGGTGCGTTTTTCAACGGAGGTCGGGAGCGAAAAGGTCGACGGAAGGGTCATTCTGCTGCTGTCGACCGATGACAGCGTTGAGCCCCGATTCCAGTCACGGCCGGGCGTCCGCGCGATCCAGATCTTCGGCGTCGATGTGAACGATCTCTCCCCAGGGGAAGACGTCGTCATCGACTCGTCGATCTTCGGGTACCCGGTTGAAAGCCTGGACGAACTGCCTCCCGGCCCCTACAACGTCCAGGCGGTCCTTCACCGTTACGAGACGTTCAGGCGCTCGGACGGTCACACGGTCAAGCTGCCGATGGATCGTGGAGAAGGCCAACAGTGGAACAGGGCGCCGGGGAACCTCTACAGCACACCACGCGAGCTGACGCTGGATGCCGGGGTCGACGCACCCATCCTCATCGAGCTCAACCGGATCATCCCGCCGCTCGAAACCCCACCCGACACCGAATACGTCCGGCACATCCGTTTACAGAGCGAGCTGCTCAGCGAGTTCTGGGGACGTCCCATGTTCCTGGGAGCACACGTGCTGCTGCCGCATGGGTATGCCGATCATCCCGACGCCCGCTACCCGCTGATGATCTTCCACGGCCACTTTCCGAGCGATTTCGGCGGATTCCGCACCGAACCACCGGACCCCGATCTGGAGTGCGAGTACTCGGAGAGATTTCGGATTGATTGTTACAACCGCATCCAACAGGAGGAGGCGTTCGCCTTCTACCAAAGGTGGATCAGCCCCGACTTCCCGCGTTTTCTGGTCATCGAGATCCAACACCCGAACCCCTACTACGACGATTCCTACGCGGTCAACTCGGCCAATGTGGGACCCTATGGGGACGCCATCACGCATGAGCTGATCCCGTATGTGGAGGAGCAATTCCGCGGCCTCGGCGAAGGCTGGGCGCGCTTCCTCTACGGAGGATCGACCGGCGGCTGGGAGGCGTTAGCGGCCCAGGTCTTCTACCCGGACGAGTTCAACGGCGCGTTCGCGGCCTGCCCGGATCCGATCGATTTTCGAGCCTACCTGCTGACCGACATCTACACCGACCCGAATGCCTACGAAATCGAAGGACCGTTCCGCAGCATTGAACGACCCAGCCGCCGAGACTGGCTCGGCCAGATCACGGTCACCATGCGTGACGATTCGTTGTGGGAGCTGGTGTTGGGAACCGAGAACCGCTCCGGCCAACAGTTCGACATCTGGGAGGCAGTTTACTCTCCGGTCGGTGACGACGGCTATCCGAAGAGGCTGTGGGATCGGAAGACCGGAGTCATCGACCACGATGTGGCCGACTACTGGCGGAAAAACTACGACCTTCGCCACATCCTCGAGCGGGACTGGCCAACGTTGGGGCCCAAGCTCGTGGGCAAGATCCACATCTTCGCCGGCGACATGGACAATTACTACCTCAACAACGCCGTCTATCTGACGGAGGAGTTCCTCGAAAGCACCACCGACCCCTACTACGCCGGCGTCGTCGACTACGGCGACCGCGCCGAGCATTGCTGGAACGGCGACCACGAGAACGGCAATCACCTTTCACGACTGCGTTACAACACCATGTATCTCCCCCGGATCCTCGAACGGATCGAGGCCACCGCTCCGGAGGGAGCGGATCTCGAGAGCTGGAGATATTAGTCTGGAGGGCTTGGGGCTTAAGGCTTGAGCTCCTGAGCCGTCACCGTGCTCGTGCTCGATACTCGATGCTGGATGCTGGATGCTCGATCCGCCCAACCGCCCGAGGGAGAAACCGCAGATCACGCAGATGGACGCAGATTTCGCCACCTTCATGTTTGAGGATGGAGCAGCCTCCAAGTCATCGCGCGAACCTCGTCGAAGAGCTGCAGGGCGGTGGTTGCCTTTCCGCGATGCACGGCACCTGAAACGCAGAGAAGCCTTATCTGACAGTCCACTTCCTTTGCGGAAGCATAGGCAATTCGCCAGTGGTGGGTACGGTCTCTTCCGATTCTTCCATGGCCCTCTGCAAGGTTTGCAAGAACCGCAGTCGCCGAACGGATGACTTGATCGGCCAAGCTCTTCAACGGAGAAGGCACCCGTCTCACGAGGTCAATTGCAGTTCCCGCAGCTTCAATGGCCTTGCGGTAGGCGGTCAGGTTGCTGTTGATGGGCGCGTCGGGCA
>CBDTWX010000212.1:0-9211 GCA_965364305.1 uncultured Thermoanaerobaculia bacterium | reverse complement strand
GTCCACGAGCAACGAGCCGTTTTTCAGCACCCCCACTCGATCGGCAATACCCTCGACCCCGGCCAGATCGTGGGTGGTGAGGAATACGGTCGTTCCCCGATCAGCGAGATCACCGACCAGCTCTTCATACAGCTCTCGGCGAGCCACCGCGTCGAGCCCGAGGGTCGGATCATCGAGGACCAGTAGCTCGGGTGAGCTTGCCATGGCCACGGCGAGCGCGAGTTGACGCTGCTGACCCTTGGACAGGCGGTCGAAGCGCTGGCGCCGGGGAATGCCGAAATTCTCGAGGCGGACAAAGAAATCGTCCCGGTCCCAGCGCGGCGTCACCCATGCCATGAAACGTTCGAGTTTTTCGGCGTTGGTCTCTGGAGGAATGTCGGGGTTTTCCGGCACGACTCCGACTCGTTCCATCGAAAAACGGCGCTTGGTCCACGAATCGAGATTGCAGAGTTCGGTTGAACCCAACGTCGGTTTCTGCTGTCCTAACAGACAACGGACCGAGGACGACTTTCCGGACCCGTTGCGTCCGAGCAAGGCGTACACGCATCCCTTCGGCACCTCCAGAGAAATGTCGGCAACCGCGGTCACCTTGCCGTAACGCACGGTCAACCTGTCCATCCTTACAACGGTGTCAGTCATCAGACGCTCCTTCGCCGCCCTCGGTTGCTCTCGCCCAGCCCTCCTCCACCGATCGCGTCGCCTCGCTCCGGCTCGCGCCGACGCTGGCGGCGACCCGGATAAAGGCAGCGGCGCCACGCTCGAGGAGGCGTTGCCTTTCTTCGTCGAGTGTGACCCGCGACAGATCTGCCACGAAAGTGCCTTCTCCGCGCCGCACCATCAGCAAGCCCGCATCGGTCAGGCGGCGGTAGGCCTTGGAGACCGTCGCCGGGTTGACCCGAAGCGCCTTGGCGAGCTCACGCACCGATGGGACGGCCGATCCTGCCGGCATCCTGCCCGAGGCCACCAGTCGTCGCATTCCATCCTCGATCTGGCACCAGATGGGCGCGGCGGCAGAGGGGTCGACCTCCAAAAACCGATGCATGGTGAAATCTAAGTGTGTCACTGATGTAATACAGTATACCAGTTACGCTCACCTGTCAAGGTACAGAGACACACGAATTCGAAATCCGAAATTCGAAATCCCGTCAGGGATGGGTGGGCGGGAATTCCTAATTCCGAATTCCTAATTCCGAGTTCTGCCCTGTGTTATCGTGTCGCCGAAGGGGGACGTGAATGAAGGGAATCGTACTCGCGGGAGGTTCGGGGACCCGCCTCCATCCGGTCACCAAGGTGGTCAGCAAACAGCTGCTGCCGGTCTACGACAAGCCCATGGTCTACTACCCACTGAGCCTGCTCATGCATGCCGGGATTCGCGAAGTACTGGTGATTTCGACGCCGCGCGATCTCCCGGCATTCGAGGAGCTTCTCGGCGACGGTGGACGCTTCGGGATGCGGTTCGAGTTCTGTGAACAGCCCCGCCCAGAGGGTCTCGCCCAGGCATTTCTGCTCGGCCGCGACTTCCTCGCCGGATCGCCGGCGTGCCTGGTCCTCGGCGACAACATCCTACACGGCACGAGCCTTTCGACGATGCTTCAGGGCTGCGCCACCATCTCGGACGGCGCCCGTATCTTCGGCTACCGCGTCAGGGATCCCGAGCGCTACGGAGTCGTCGAGTTCGACTCCGAGGGCCGCGCGCTGTCGATCGAAGAAAAACCGACTCGACCCAAGAGCTCTTTTGCCGTGCCGGGTCTCTACTTCTATGGCGGCGACGTGTGTGAGCTAGCCGCCGAGCTCAAACCCTCGGCACGCGGCGAGCTCGAGATCACAGACCTCAACCGGCGCTACCTCGACCAGGGACGGCTCACGGTCAGCGTCCTCGAGCGCGGCTACGCCTGGCTCGACGCCGGCACCCACCGCAGCCTCATCGAAGCCTCCAACTTCATCCAGGCGATCGAGGAGCGCCAGGGGCTCAAGATCGGCTGCCTGCAGGAGATCGCTTGGAACAACGGGTGGATCACCACCGAAGGACTCAGGCGAGAGGTCGAGACCGCGGGCCATTCAACCTATGGCGCGTATCTTGCGGAACTGATCGACAGCGCGGAGAGCACCTGTGCGAGTGGTTGACACACCCCTCACGGGGGTCAAGGTGTTGTCGCCCGATATCTACGAGGACCATCGAGGTTTCTTCATGGAGTCTTACCACCGGCGGCGGTTCGCCGAGCTCGGCATCGACTGCGAGTTCGTGCAGGACAACCATTCACGATCAACGCGCGGTGTCCTCCGCGGCCTCCACTATCAGATCGGCTCCCCGCAGGCAAAGCTCGTTCGGGTCACTCGAGGTCGTGTCTTTGACGTTGTCGTGGATATCCGGCGCGGCAGCCCCACCTTCGGTCGCTGGGCCGGGGTCGAGCTCGACGACCAGAAACGGCTCGAGCTCTTCGCCCCGGAGGGCTTCGCGCACGGTTTCCTCGTGCTGAGCGATGTCGCCGAGTTCCAATACAAGTGCTCGGATTTCTTCAACCGGAAGGATGAGCGAGGACTTCCGTGGAACGATCCAGCAATCAATATTCAGTGGCCGTTGGAGGGCCTCGATCCCCTCCTTTCGGAGCGCGACCAAAACTGGCGACCACTCGAGGATACCGACGACGTCGACCTCCCGAAGTACGAATCATGAACGAGGTCACCCACCGTCCGCGCTCGATGCTGGTGACCGGCGGAGCCGGCTTCATCGGCAGCAACTTTGTCCGCTTTGCTCTCGCAAACGACCCGGAACTTCGCCTGGTCAATGTCGATGCACTCACCTACGCCGGCCACCTCGCCAGCCTTCGCGGCCTGTCCGCCGATCACGGCCAGCGATACACCTTCATCCACGCCGACATTCGTGAAGCGGACGAGATGCGCAGCCTCTTTGCAGAACATCACGTGGATACAGTGATCCATTTCGCGGCCGAAAGCCATGTTGACCGATCCATCGACGGGCCCCTGGATTTCATCGACACCAACATCCGTGGGACCGCCAACTTGCTCGAGGCGGCGCGTTCGGTGTGGCGGGACCTCTCCGGCGTCCGCTTTCACCATGTCAGCACCGATGAGGTCTTCGGCTCGCTCGGTGAGGAAGGGCTCTTTACCGAGACCACACCCTACGACCCATCGAGCCCGTACTCCGCCTCGAAAGCGGCGGCAGATCACCTGGTTCGGGCGTGGAACCGCTCCTATGGATTGCCGGTCACGCTGTCCAATTGCTCCAACAACTACGGGCCGTACCAGTACCCGGAAAAGCTGATCCCGCTGATGATTCTCAACGCCGCGGCCGGCGAAAGGCTTCCAGTCTACGGCGTCGGCGCAAACGTGCGCGACTGGCTGCACGTCGAGGATCACTGTCGTGCGCTGGATTTGGTGATCCGAAGGGGCCGACTCGGCCGCACCTACAACATTGGCGGCAACAATGAACGCTCCAACCTCGAGGTCGTGCATGCCATTTGTGACCTGGTGGACGAATTCTGCCCCGACCCTTCCGGAGGCAGCCGGCGGGATCTCGTCGAATTCGTCACCGATCGCCCGGGCCACGACATCCGGTACGCAATCGACGCCGACCGCATTATTTCTGAGCTCGGCTGGACACCCCGGTTCGACTTCGACTCTGGTCTCAGACGGACGGTGCGCTGGTACCTCGAAAACGGCGATTGGTGTGACGAGGTCACGCGCGATCACTACGATCGCTCACGCCTCGGGCTGAAAACCTGACCCCCAACCCACCCGTCCAGTCACAAGTCTCAGGTCAGCGGTCGCAGGCGCGGCCCGCAGATCACGCAGATAGACGCAGATGACCGTTCACACATCCACGTCGCAAACACGAAGACTCAAAGACACGAAGGCGCCCGCGCAGATCAAAAAGCCCATAGGCTTGTCCTGAGTGAGCGAAGCGAGTCGAATGGATCCCTCCACTCGGTCGCTTCGCACCCTCGGTCGGGATGGCAGATTGGAAGACCTCGGTCGAATTGAAAGGACGATAAGGCGATAAAGGTGTCATTCCGAGCGACGTCGACGGCCGAGTCGAGGACTCTGTGGGATGGCCGGGTAGAGACACACTTCCGTAGCCGCTTTCCCTCTCGAGATCTGAGCCCTGAGCCCTGAGACCTGACACCTGGCGGGCGGGTGGTCAAAAAACCAGCTGCACCATCGCCCGCACGCGCCAGTCAATCTGATCGCGGGCCTTGGGAACTGGCGTCGACACCCCGTTGACGATCGCGTCGGGATCACCGGCAAAGGTTCTCTCGAGGCGTGAGACATCGAGCGCCACCTTGTTGCGCCAACCGGGAAGCCTGTAGCTCACCGCCACGGAGGTCTCCAGGATCTCGGCCTCGATCGCTGGTGCCCACCTTTCACCATCCCACGCCTGCACGATCCCGAGGCCCGATTCATGTGCGGTTTGGTAGGTCGGGTCTTTGAGGCGGGTGATGGCTGCTCGACGGGCCCGCAGCTCGACTTTGCGCGGCACCACATACCAACCCACTGCGGCCCGCCAACCCAGACGGTCGAAGGTGTGGTCGAATGCATCGAAATCGTAGGACTCGTTGCCCCACTCCACATCGACGGACCACCCCCTATACCGAGCAATCGCGGCGAGATTGTAGCCGCGTTCGTCGAAGCTCTCAGCCGTCTCGCTCGAGTTCGTGTAGATGGATCCGATCACGCCCAGCTTGAAGCGACGCGAGCGCGAGACATCCCCGACCACTCGCCAGTCGACGAAGCCCCGCGGGTGATACCCGACACGAACCGCGACCAAGTGACCGTTGCCTCCGTTCGAGAGACTGGTCGTGCTCCGGCCCTGCCACAGGCCGAGCTGGTATTCGAAGGTCGGGGTGGAGCTCGATCCCTTGTGCCCCCTGAGCTGAATTCCCTGAGAACGGTAGAGGGTCATTCCACCCGAGGCGAATCCAGTGGGTGCGTACCAGCTCAGGCCGAAGCGTTCGGTCCCACCACCCGGGTAGCGAGGCCCTTGCTTGGTAACCGAACCGAGATCGATGTCGGTCTCGCCAAACATCAACGACCGTTCGACCATCCCGAGGGCGGAGCCGGAGTTCATGAACTCGAGCCCATAGCTGATCTTGTTGCGGCCTCCACCGAGGCGGAGCATGTGCGAAAACTCGTACTCAACCCACAGATCATTTGCGTTGATGGCCTGGGTCGGTTCGAGTTGGACATGAATGAAGTACGTGAAGCGAGGATTTCCAGCGTGGCCGGTAAAGTAAAGCCTTGCGCGCCGAACAAAGAAGTTCGAGTAGTCCTCCTGGTTGAAGCGGATGAGCGGATCGTAATCGACATAGCTATACCGAACCTGGAGCAGTCCGTTGATCCGAAGCGCGAACCGCCCGTCGGCCGAGTTCAGCCGGAACCCCTGGTCATAGGACGTGCGGACAGAGTCCTCCTCGCCCGCCTCCTCCTCCGCCATCGTGACTCCCGACCACGTCGCCAGCAGCAACGACACAAGGACAATCGCCCGAATCTCCGATCGTTTCATCGACGCTCCCCATCAAATGGGATCACAGTATAGCTTTCTGGAGCTTGGTTTTTCGCAGATTGTGGGCCGGAAACAGCCTCTACCATTCCCCTTCTTCAATTCTCGGTCCCAGCTTCACGACTACCAACCGCGCCGCGGTTTCCGCCACCATTTGCAGTCGTGAAGCTGGGACCGAGAATTGAATCAATCCACCGAGACTTCCAAATGCTTGATCTTCTCCCACAGGGTCTTGCGGCTGATGCCGAGAAGTTCGGCGGCGTCAGCACGTCGCCCCTGAGTCGCCGTGAGAGCCGCACGAATCGCCTCCGCTTCCGCTCGTTCCACCGCCTCGTGCAGCGCCACCACCTTCGCCGCCTCGCCCATCGCGGTTTCGGCCGCGCCGCCGCGGACGTTTGGTGGGAGCTCGTCCGCAGTGACCATTGGACCTCGACAGAAGAGGACCGCCCGCTCGACGACGTTTCGCAGCTCGCGGACATTTCCCGGCCACGAGTACATTTCGAGCAGCTCCATCGCCTCCTCTGAAAACCCTCCAATTTCACGTCGTCGGTCAGCCGCAAACTCTCTCAAGAACGACTCGGAGAGCAACGGTATATCCTCCCGACGCTCCCGCAACGGCGGGAGATGGATCGCAACCGTGTTGACGCGAAAGTAAAGATCCTCGCGAAAACGCCCCTCACGAATTTCCTCCTCGAGCGAGCGTACCGAAGCAGAAACGATCCTCACGTCGACGTCGATCGGCCTGTTGGATCCGAGGCGCTCGATCTGCCGTTCCTGGAGAACCCGCAACAGCTTGACCTGAAAGGTCATCGGAAGCTCTCCGATCTCGTCGAGGAACAGGGTGCCACCGCTCGCCGCCTCGAAGCGCCCGATGCGGCGTTCGCTGGCTCCGGTGAAGGCTCCCTTTTCGAAACCGAAGAGCTCGGACTCGATCAGCGATTCCGGCAGCGAGGCACAGCTCACTCGAAGATACGGCTTGGTCCGTCGCGGCGAGTTGAAATGGATGGCAGAGGCGACCATTTCCTTGCCCGTGCCGCTTTCACCGTGGACGATCACCGAGGCATCGGAATCGCCGACCAGTCTGATGAGCTCAAAAACTTCCTGCATGGGCCTGGACTTGCCGATGATGTTAGAAAACGAGTGCCGCTGCTCGAGCTGCGCCTGGAGACGGACATTTTGTTCGCGGAGAATGCGTACCGAACAGACGTTGCTCAGACGCACGACCAGCTGGGCCATTGAGAATGGTTTTGCGATGAAGTCCGCCGCACCCTCACGCATCGCTTCAACCGCCCGGTCGACGGTGCCGTGGGCCGTGATGATCACGACTGTAGTGTCCGGGCTGAGGGCCTTGATGCGCTTGAGAAGATCGACTCCCCCGAGCCGCGGCATTACCAGGTCGGAGAGCACGAGATCGTGCTGATGTTGCTCGAACAGAGCGGCGCCCTTGACGCCGTCCTCGGCCACGTCCACCGCCCACCCTTCCTTGCGCAAAGCGTCGGCCATCGTGATGCGCAGCAAGGGCTCGTCTTCGACGATCAACAAACGATGTCCGCAGATCTTCATCATGCCTCTCCGCCGTCCCAATCCCCTGGCATTGCGGCCATGATGACACGAAACGTCGTGCCCCGCCCAACCGACGTCTCGAGCTCGATCCGTCCCCCATGGACCGCAACGATGCTGCCGCTGACCGCGAGACCGAGACCGGTGCCCTCGCCGACCTCTCGGGTGGTAAAGAACGGATCGAAGATCCGGTCACGGACCTCTGCAGGGATCCCGTGCCCGGTGTCGCGCACCTCAGCGATCACCTTGCCGCCGCGCACCCGGGTTCGCAAATAGATGGTGCCCCCGCCTTTCATCGCGTCGAGAGCGTTGAGCACCAGATTGAGGAAGAGTTGCTCCATCTGGAAATGATCGGCCTCGACCACTGCAGGGTTCGCATCGAAATCGATCTGGACCTCCACGCCTGAGGCGCGTAGCTGATAGCCGACCAGCTCGACGACGTGCCGCATGTTGTGATTGATCGATGTGGGTTCGAGCTTGATCTCCCGCGGACGGGCAAAGTTGAGGAGGTTCGCGACAGTTCGCTCGATTCGTTTGAGGCCATCCGCGATCAGCTCGAGGTAACGGCTGCGCATCTCCGCGTCCTCGGGGTTGTCGCGGAGGTTCTCGATGCTCGCCAGGACGCCGGCCAACGGGTTGTTGACCTCGTGCGCCACCCCGGCTGCCAGGGTCCCCACCGCAGCCATTTTCTCGGTGTGGGCGAGCTGTGCACGCTGAAGCACTTCGCGGTCACGCGCGCTCTCGAGCTCGTCCATCATCCGGTTGAAGACGTCGGCCAGCTCTGCGACCTCGTCTCCGCCGCGGGTCTGTGCACGGACCGTCAAGTTGCCCTCCCCCGCCCGTTTCATCGTCTGGTTGAGGTTGAGGATCGGTCGGATCAGGGTCTCGACGTACAGGGCCGTCATGATCGAGTTGCCGAGCATCAACACCAGCGCCACGAGCGCCGCGCGGCTCGCTACCACGCGCACCTGCCGCTCGATCGGCTCGAGCGAAAATCCGACCGCCAGCGCCCCCTCGACCTGACTCTGATTTCCGAGGATCGAGCGAATCTCAATCAGATCCTCGTTCTCCTCGACGAGGTTCTCGGTCACGACGGGGCCATCGGCTTTCTCAAGGCCCTTCGGAACCCGCTCGATACTTTGACCGACAAGGTCCGCGCGGCTGGAATGGGTGACAAAACCGGAGGTATCGGTGACGATGACGTAGCGCATGAAATCACTGTTTCGCGCCATGATCTCGAATATGTATCCTTCAAAGCTGCCCATTTCCAGTTCATGCCCCGGCTCGTGGGGATGGGAAACGCCGCTCATCGGAATGGCCATCGCTTCCACCAGGCTGCGACCGTGGCTGACGATGCTCTCATAACGCATCCTGCGTTCGTAGATCATCCCAAGGACGGTGACGAGCGTCATCGTCACCACGATCAATGTATTGGAATAGAGAAAGAAACGAACCCGAAGACCAAGTTTGATCATCGCAGGCACCGGTCCCACGGCGCAGTGGACACCACTCTACCGATCAAACGCGCCCTCAATTTTCGCCGCCAACTCATCGCAGTCCGTCTCCTCGCCAAGCTCGACAACCTCGAGCCAACCACGTTCCCGAGCTCTCTCAGCAGTCTTGTTGCCGATGCACCATATGACCGATTCCGGCTGCCAGCCTGGATTTCCTCGCTCGTCGTCCAGCCAGTCGACCTCGGAGCTCCGGCTGACGACGCATCCGGTAAGCGGCAGTGCGGCCATCACCACCCGAGCTGCGGGGCTGACTGGCATCGGTATCAACACCACCTCGGCGCCCCGGTCTTCGAGCTCGGTAGCAAGCGTCGAGTTCGAGTCGGCCATCACGAGCCGGCAGCCTGCCAAGGGCAAGGCTTCGAACCAGGCGAGACGATCGGCATGACGCACAGATGGTCCGATGGCAAACAGCGCGGGCGGCTCGAGCCCCGCCTTCTCAACGTCGGTCGGAAGTTCGGAGAGGGTCGAGATGACCCGCCGCTGTGCGGCGGTGAGTGCGAACGGTAACTGGCCGATGAAGTTCTCGAATGTACTCGCAGGCACGTCGAGCTCACGCGCCCTCTCGTGCCTGATCTTCTGCCTTGATGTGAATATTGAGCCAGCTGAGCTGTCCATCTTC
>CBDTWX010000211.1:0-9255 GCA_965364305.1 uncultured Thermoanaerobaculia bacterium | reverse complement strand
CCGCCGGCGGGCACCGCAACGCTGGACCGACTCGGCCTGACACCGGGAGAGTACCTGCTCTACGTATCCCGCTTCGAGCCAGAAAACAACCCCGACCGAGTGGTCCGGGCCTACACTCGGGTAGAGGGAGCCCGCCGCCTGGTGATGGTGGGTGGGGCACCATACGCTCGTGGTCTGACACGACGGGTCCGGAAACAGGCGGATGAAAGGGTCCTTCTGCCCGGGGCGGTCTACGGCGAGGGATATCGCGAGCTGATCTTCAACTGCCGAGTCTACATTCACGCCACCGAGGTGGGGGGAACGCATCCGGCGCTGGTCGAGGCGATGGGCGCCGGCCGGCCGGTCCTGTACTATGACACGCCGGAGAATCGAGAGGTGGCAGGCTGCGCCGGTCGGGCTTTTCGTTTCGACAACGGACCAACCCTTGAAAAGGTGTTGATCGACATCCTCGAGGACGGAGAGCGGCTGACCGAGATGGGGCAACATTCAACCCGGCGGGTCAAGGAGCGCTACCTCTGGTCCGACGTCACTGACGCCTATGAGCGGCTCTTGGAGGGTTTGTGCTGAAGGAGCGGGCAAAGGCCGTCGCCTACTGGGTGTGGACCACCGATCTGGTCCTCACCACGCTCGCCTTCCTCCTCGCCTGGTGGATCCGTTCACACATCGCCCCGCGGATCGCGCCGTCCCTCTTTCCCACCGAGCTCTACCCATTGTCGCGCTACCTGGGTCTGCTGCCGTTGGTGCTCGCCATATGGACCATCCTCCTGGTCACCCGCGAAGCCTACACCTCACGGCGCACGGTCGCCCTGGCCTCGGAAGCGTGGCAGGTGGCGCAAGTGGTGGGCGCCGGTACCCTCACGCTGGCGGCCGCCGGTTGGCTCTTGAGGTTGGAATTCGTCTCGCGGCCGTTCCTCGTCCTCTTTGCAACTCTCGACCTGTTGTTCCTGTTGGCCGAGAAAATCATCCTTCGCCTTGCCGCACGCCGGGTCCGACAACGCGGTTACAACTACCGCACGCTGCTGATGGTCGGCATCAATCCCCGCTCGGAAGAGGTTGCCCAGATCATCGCCGATCACCCCCACTGGGGTCTCAAGCTCCTCGGTTTTGTGGCGCCCAACGGCGAACACACGGACGAGGTAGCCGGTCTCCCTGTCCTCGGCAGGGCCGACGATCTGCCGCGGATCCTCGAGAGGGAGGTCGTCGACGAAGTGATCTTCGTCCTCTCGAGGCGGCAGCTGGAGGATTTCGAGGACAGCTTTCTGCTCTGTTCGGAGCTCGGCATCCGGGCGCGGGTCGCCCTCTATTTTCCGCATATGAAGGCTCGGGTGGTGCTCGAAGAACTCGAGGGTATCCCCCTGCTGACGTTCACCAACACCCCGGGTGCACCGTTTCCGATGTTTCTCAAACGCGTCCAGGACATTGGGGTGTCAGCCGTCGGTATTGCCATGACCGCTCCACTGTTGCCGGTGATAGCGCTTGCCGTCAAGCTGAGCTCACGGGGACGACTGATGTATTCGCAACAGCGTTGCGGGCTCAACGGTCGTCTTTTTACGTTGTACAAGTTCCGCACCATGTACGAAGGTGCGGATGGACGGCTCGACGAAGTCGCCCATCTGAACGAGGTCGAGGGCCCGGCCTTCAAGTCACGCCGCGATCCGCGCGTGACCCCGGTCGGTCGGCTCCTGCGCCGGCTGTCGCTCGACGAGCTGCCGCAGCTGTACAACGTGTTGAGGGGCGACATGTCGCTGGTCGGTCCGCGGCCCCCAACGCCTGAGGAGGTCGAGCGCTACGAACGTTGGCAGCGACGGCGCCTGTCGATGAAACCGGGGCTCACGGGGCTCTGGCAGGTCTCCGGACGCGCCGGGCTCGAGGACTTCAGGAGCTGGATTACGCTCGACCTTGCCTACATCGATCAGTGGTCGCTATGGCTCGACCTCAAGATCCTGCTCAGGACGATCCCCGCAGTGCTTTCCGCCCGCGGCGCGGCGTAGGTCTTCGTTTTGAGTTACGAGGTTGGCCTGGTTCGGACTGGTCATCAGGAGAGCGGAAGGGAGTTCGCCACCGCCATTCGTTGGCGGAGGTAAGTCACGATGCTCGGGAGACGTCCGTAACCCGACATCATCTCCGGTTGTGGTCAATCGTTTCGCTCGAGGGCCTCAAGTTGGGTGGGGCTCAGGAACAGAGTGGGGTCCCAGGCGCCGTGGACCGAAGCCTCGATCTTGGTGACCCGGTTGGCTCCGCTCTCCAGACCGGCAGCGTTGGTGCCGACGAGAAGGAGCTGTGCCGGCACCTTCGCGCCATCGAGCTCCGTCGTGTTGAGGACGCGGTAACGAATGCCCACGGGTGATACGTCCCGATACTCGACGGGCGGCATGAACTCATACCAGAGGATCGAGTAATCGTTGCTGTCCACCACCATGAACCAGGTCGTCGTCATCACGGGCGAGGAAAAGAACCCCTTGACAAACGGGATCCCCAACGCCCAGACCTCGCGCCCTTCGACGTTGGTCTTGCGGATTTCCTTGACCCAAACGCCGTCCATTTTCAGACTATGTGGCATCAGGAGAGGGAAGACGATCTGGTTGAGGGTGGTCCGCGCCATGGGGGGTGTCTGCGGCCGATCGTCGAGATTTCCCTTTCTGGTTGACCAGCCGGTAGCGGCTGTACGACCGACAACCACATCCCCTGGATACTCCGCACGCAAATTGCTCAGGTCCTCCGTATCTACATAGAGTGTGTACGAGCTCTGTGAGCTGGTCCCGTCATTGCGGATCTCTTCCTGGCTGACTTCGAGTTTGAGGATGCCAAGCTGTGCAAACGCGTCACCGCCCGCGGCCGCGATCATGCGGTCGACGATCTCCTGAGGTTCGGGGGTTTCAGCGGCGAGCGCAGCCGGGGAGACGAGCACCATCGACAACGCGAAGCTGAGGACACATCGATTCATCAAAGACTCCTTTGGCGGGTGCCAATCTGGCGCGTATTTCGAGCATCGGATTCAAAGAAGCAACTGCCGTGCCAACCCGATGTGAGCACGAAAAAACGAGGCGGCCGTGGCCGCCCCGGGATTCTAATGCAGATTCTCGTCTATTTGGGGATCTCTCCCTGGAACTTCTGTATCGCCGGGATGAAGATCGAGTCCTGGGTTCGGTTGTCGATCTCGGTGGCATAGGCTGCGATCGCGCCTCCGCCAAGGACCTCGACCTTGATCGACCCAGTCATGGTGACTTTCCTCAGACCGAATTTCCTGAAGATGTCGAACTGCAGCAGCTTGCCTGGAGCTATCGCAAACTCATAGGGATCGGCCGCGAGGGTGCCGTCCAGCTTGTACATGGTGATCCGCAGATCGGTCCAGCCGTGACGGTCGGTGTTCAGAAAACCCATGTTGGTACGGAAGCCGATGGTCTGGTCCTCCGAGTTCGAGACGCCCGCAACATAGCCCGTGTCGCCCGGTTCCAACAGATCGTCACTGGCGAAAGCCTGGAGGTTGAGTCCATACGTGCCGCCCAACGGGTCGAGATTGTAGGTGCGGGCGGCGACCTGCGGCACCGGTCCACCGTCGGCGCCGGTCAACACGATGTAGCCTCGGGTTTCCTCGAGCCCGAGCTCGTCGCCGACAATGTCCAGGTACTGCTTGATGCGATTGGTGTTGAGAGTCGGCCAGGCAAAGCCATAGACATCGCCGGGGCTGTCTCCCACCACATACTCCAGCTCACCCGCAAGCCACGTTTCAGTTGGGTTCGAAAGCCAGAGATCGGTGCGCCACAGGGACTCGTTGACGCCCTCGAGATTCGCCACACCGGCCAACCAGATTCGATTCTCGTCGTAAAAGGACGGCAGGTAGAGAACCGAGTCGCCGGTCACGTTGTCGACCACCGTCCCGAGCACGTGCATTTTGAGTCCTTCGACACCGGCCCGAATGGTAAAAGGCGCCAGGTTGTCGTCTACGCCGAGCCACCGTGCAACCTCATTGATCTGCTTGGTACTGTGGCCGCGAACCAGCACGCTCCGCGTCTGGCCGACCTGGTCGCCGTTGCGCTGTAAAGCGGTGATCGGCACCCACGCATCGGCCTCGCCGTGGTTCACCAGACGCAGGTTGGTGCGATAGTCCGCGTTCTGGATCAGACCCGTCACATCGAGGTACGGCTGGCGGATCTTTTTGACCGGAAGGGCGGGGACGAAGAGCCCCAAGCTGCCCTCCGGTGTCTCATTGTATGTTCGGGAGGCCGAAAGCACCTTGCAGCCGCTGGCGCTTGTCGATTCGATTCGCACCGAACCCGTGATCGCCCCGCCTTCGAGGCTCGGTATGGCGTCGGTGATGTCTCCGAAGATCTTTGATTCGTTCGGCGCTAGGACGAACTCTCTGAAGACCAGATCAGCACCGACATTGTTGGTGTTCTCAGGTTCGTACTCGATCCTGACGTCGAGGTCCTCACCGCAGGGATTATAAAACCGGAAGTCGGATTCCCAGTGGGTGTGGTTGGCGCCGTCCATGCTGATTGCCGCGCCAAAAACGAAATCCTCGACCGGCGGTTCCGTGACCGTGATGAAATCTACGGCCGTGTCGACGCCGACACAGTTGGTGGTCAGCAGGCTGATCCGATAGCGACCCGGTTCCTCGAAGAGGAATCGGGTGTTCTGATTGGTGTTGGTGAAAAAGTCCTGGTCTACGGGCTCGCCATCCTCATCTGCGATTCGGGTGATCGTCCACCGCCACTCGGAAGGAGCAATGTTGCCCGGATCTCCGGCCTGGATCACCCTGAAGGTCCTGCCCTCGACCCTGATGCTCCCGGTGCGTGAGCCAGAACTCGGATTGACCGCCACAGAGTAATTCACCGTTCCGGCGCCGGCGCCACCGCCTGAGTCGATGCTCAGCCAGGACGAAGTGGTAGTCGCCGTCCACTCGCACTCGGCGGTCGTGTTGACATCGAAGGAACCGCTGCCCCCCTCGAACTTGAAGGTCTCGGAGCTGGCGCTGAGCGCGTAGCTGCAGCCGCCGTCACCGCCACCGCAAACGCCGGCGTTCGCGATGTTGACAGTGACCGGTCCAGCGGACGCCGTGCCACCGCCCGCGAGGTCGACCTCCACGCTCACCGACTTGGCGCCTCCCGAAGCGTAGGAGAAGGACGTGGCCTTGCAGTCGACCCACAAATTGGGTGTACACACCGAGGTGGAGGGCCCGTCACACCCCGAGTCACCGAGATCCCAGGTGGCTTTTTCGATGTCTCCGGTCACCCCAGTCAGAGTGAAAATGATATTTTCGCCGATTTCCGGAGAGGTTGGCGACCAGGTGATGCCGAGTGCCTTTGCGTGGTGTCCCGACTTCGACGAGGTGTCGGCGAAGATCACCTCCTCACCAGCGTAAACCTCGTCCACAACGGGAACGATCACCGCCTCACCCGAGACGTTGGTGATCGCGTGTGTCATCGTGAACGAGGCGTCGGGTCGCCCGTCGGCGAGGCAGCACTCGCCCTTGTTGCTGACGATCGGATGCTTGACCTTGACCCGGTCGTCGGTCAACGTGAGAGTGATCGTTTTCTCACCCGACGAAGGAAAACTCCACTGCATGGTGTTGCAGGTTCCGGAGGGGAGATATCGACAGCTGATCGATGGGTTGTTGCCCCTGCAATCGGGTTCGCCGAAGTCCCAGCTTTCGACGTCGAGGAGAGGATCGACCGCGAGGGTCACGGTTTCGCCGATCTCGGGCCTGGTGTTGGACATCGTGAAGTTGGCCGGGACGTACGGGGCATCCTGGATCACCTGAAAGTTCTTCTTACCGGCATACATGTAGCCGATTCTCTGGGGGCCCGTGTTCTCCGCCACCCGGTACTTGACCGTGCCGGAACCCGTTCTGAGTCCGGTGGATGTCAGGATGGTGATCCACGGGTAGGGGCTCGAGGAGGTCCAGGCGCAGCCGGTCTGGGTGATGACGCGGAAGGTCCTGTCACCGCCGTTTGCACCGATGGTGGCGTTGACCGGATCGAGACTGTAGGTACACACTGGGCCGCCGCCACCGCCGCCACCACCTCCGGTGGCCGTGCAGCTCCCGCTCGCGGCCACGGGCACTGTTGTCGACGGCGCGGTGAAATTGACACCGCCAACCTTGACGGTCAGGCTGACCGTCTTGGTGCCGGCGGACGCGTACTTGTAGGCCTGCGCCTTGCAGTCGTTCCACAGCGAGGGAGTACAGACCGGCGTCGAGTCGGCGCCGTCGCAGCCTGGGCCGCCCATGCTCCAGCTCGCCTCTTCGATGTCACCCGGCACGCCGCTGACGGTGAATACGATGTTCTGACCGATCTCCGGGTCGCTCGGGCTGAAGCTGATCGCGGGCTGGACGTTGCCGTTGCCGACCAACAGCGACCGCGTGATCGAGGAGGTCTCGGAGTCGGCGAGGTTGGTGACGGTCAGGGTGACCGTGTACGTGCTGTCCGGAATGAGCGAGTCGGCCGGGATCACGCACTGCGCCGCGGCCCCGCAGCCGTCATAGCTGTCAAACAGGCCTCGCTCGACCTGCCAGGCATAGCTGAGGTTTCCGCCAACCGGTTTCGAGATCGACCCGTCGAGGGTGATCTCCTGGTTGTGGAGCGGCGTCGCCGGAGAGATCGTGAAGTCCGCCGCCACCGAGGTCACGTTGAAGTCGGCGATGCTCGCCGTTGCCTGGTATGGACTTCCGTCTGCGAGGAGGTGATCATAGGTCACCGCGAGGTCGACATTCCACAGACCCGTCTCGTTGAGGGGTACTGTCGTCGATGTTCCCGTCAAGGTGAATGGCTCACTCTGAGGTGGATCGATGGTCCATGCGTGGGAGTCGAGAGGCGGGGCACCCCCCGCCGTTGCGGTCAGCTTCACACTCTCACCGACGACCACGGTCGGCGGCTCGGCGACGATCGTTACCTGCGGCGCGCGATCGATGCCGATCGGTACGTCGCTGCTTGGGGTCAGGGGCGTCAGGTCGTCGCTCTGGACCACGACATTCGCACGATACGAGGCGTCCCAGGCGACATCCGTCGGAATCTGGAATGTGATCTCGTGGGGGTTGACGGCCGACGGCACGTTGGTCCCCGCGACCACCGCACCGGTCTCGTCCGCCACCCAGACGGCCCAGCGGTCGATGCGACCGGTCGAGGTGTCGCGGATGGTCACCGTCTCGCCGGGGTAGACCTCGGTCGGCGTCACCGTCAGACGAGCTACAGCCGGCGTCGGCTGGAGGCAGTCCGAGAGATCGAAAACCTGGTGGACCGCGTTGCGGCTGACAAAGAGCACCGATCCGTCGTCTGACAATGCGCCGCTGTTGTCGAAACCGCAGATCGGAAGATCGTTGTGCGACAGCGTTTCGTCCGACCAGAAGTCCGCCTCGAACTCTTCGGGCGTCCCGTCGTCGACGACGAAGGTCCGGGTCGATAGCGGCTGGCCGATCATCGCCATGAAGAGGGTTGACGCGCTGTTGGCGCTCGGAGACCGCAGCGACACGATCGTTGCGGTTGCTGGAATCGAGTGTTGGAGCACCGGGTGGGCCGGATCGGCCAGGCTCCAGGTGGTGACCACGCGCCCGGTGAGATCGGCCGAGGCCGCGCGCCTGTTGTCGGCGTCGATGGAAAGCATGGAGCGGCGCCCGAACATCCCGGCCGGCGAGCTCTGGTAGACGAGGTCCAGGGCGGCGCCGGCACCATCGGCCCTGAAGATGTGCACCGTGCCGTTGATGGCGGCTGCATAGAGGTACACGATCCCACTGTCATCGATGAAGGTCTGCAGCCCGCGCACCAGCAGAGGGGAACCGCCGATTTCCATGCAACCGATCAGCCCATAGCTCCCGAGGCCGTTGAGTGTGTAGAGCCCGGATCCGCCCACACAGTCACCGGGGACATCCGCCGCGATCAGATACTCCTGACCTCCCTTGCTGAACACGTAGCCGCCGACGGACAGCTCTTCCGGCACCGGGATGTCATCGTATGCGCTCGCAGAGAAGGACGGTTCGGCCCCGACCCCGAGATCGAAGACCACGGTCCGTTTGACCTTGTGGCCAAGGACCCCGTAACGGCAATCGTCGCAAACATCAAAAAGGAGAAGATCGTAATCAGAGTCGCCACGGGTGCCGAACTTGAAGCGCGATCTGGCAACCTCGTACGGGACCGTCGGGTCATCGATCTGGTAGATCGAGAACTCGTTACCCTCATTCATGATCAGATATTCGTGGCCCTTCCACCGGAAGGCCTCCACATCCATGGCACGTTCACGGAACGGCTCGTTGGTGCAGCTCTCGGTGGTGTCGAGCAGGGTGCCGACCCACTCCGCACAGTGGCCCTGGGCGGCTGCGGGTGCAGCAGGAACAAGAACGAACAGCGCGACCACAACGATCCGCGTGGCACGCGAGAGCACCCGAAGATGCGAAAACGACGAGCTCGACATGCTCACCTCCACATGGAAAGGTATCCCAGCATCGCTCTTCCTGTCAATCCCGAGAGTGATCCTAGGGCCGTATTTTTCCAATACTTTAAGACGATCATGGCGGGGAGTGACCCGGGTCACCGGTGTGCGCGGCGACCATCGCCGCGCTGCGGCATAATAGAAGGTCGATTAGCATATGTCAATTCATTCATGCAGCCACCGCTGGAACCGCGGACGGCCCACGCAACGAACCGAAAGATTTCTTTTTTCAGATCCGCAGCCCACAGGCTGCGAATCTGAAAAAAGAAGGCGGCCCGAAGGCCGCCTCCAGTGGTTGATAGAAAGAAACGACTACGGGGTGGACGCGCCGAAGCCCAGGCCCGGCAGGACCTGCGTGTCGTCGCAGTTGTAGTTGGCGAGCACGGCGCCGCTGAGACCGGCAGTGTACTGACCAAATGCTGCGTACTTGACACCCATCCACGACTGGTACATATCCATGCCCGCAGGGTTGATGCCATCCCAGTTGGAGTGCGGCCAGATGACCATCATCCAACCGAAGAAGTTGCCGTTCGCATCCTCGACAACGAAGAACTCGTCGATCGCGACCTCCTGGGTCTCGAGCGGGAACAGGTTGGGCACCGGAACCGGCTCGTCGGTCGTACCCGACCACGGCGGTACCTCTCTGACCGAGTTCACGTTCTCATCCTCATCCCACGCGTAGTAGGTGTAGGGGATGCAGCTCTCGGACCACAGCTCGGCGGGCGAGGGACCGGAGATTCCGGGCACGCCATCGTCGTCCTGTGCGAGATCCGGGACCACCGGGTTCTCCATCGAACCTCTCCAGGCGCGGATCCACGTGAAGACGTCGGTTCC
>CBDTWX010000210.1:0-9263 GCA_965364305.1 uncultured Thermoanaerobaculia bacterium | reverse complement strand
GACTGCACAGGGTCGCTGCCGCTACACTGACGATGGCGGCGGTCAGAAGCAGTCGACGAGAGTTGGTCTCGACTCGTTTCGAAAAGCCGACCAGCGCCGAGTGCATCCGGATCGGTCGATGCAGCCAGGTCGCCGGAACTCTCATCAACAGCCAGGGCATCAGCACGATGGCCGATGCATAGACACCCAGCGTCACCAGCGAACCGGCCCAACCGAGATCGGCGAGCCCCTGCAGTTCGGCCGCGGTGAGGGCGGCGAAGGCGCCCGCCGTGGTCAGGCTGCCGACGGTGATCGGACGCAGCAGGCGGTTTCGAGCGGACGCCACGGCCTCTCGCTGCTGCAATCCCTCGGACATGGCATAGCGCGAGCCCTGGATCAGGTGAACGCAGTGGTCGATTCCGATCCCGAGCAAAAGGGCAGGCACGGTGGCGGCGAGCAGGGTGAGCTCTTCGCGGACCAATCCGTAGCCGGCGAGCCCCCAGGTAATGCCGATGCCAATCGGTACCAGCATGAGCAGCGCGAGCCACCCGATGCGATAGGCGCACGCGAACAGCAACACGATCAGCACCCCGGCAACGATGAGAGCCAACCTCTGATCGCGCCGCAAGACTTCTTGCGACTGAAGGAAGATCACTGGTGTGCCCGTCAAACCGCAGACCTCGCCCTCGTCGTCCATCGCCAACTCAAAGGCATCGACCACCGGTCGCATCCGTCGCACATCCGAGGCCGCTTCAGCGACGGCAAAGGGGAAAACGATTGAAGCACCGTTCCGTCGATGAACCCGGAGGCTCGACTCGATCCCCGGCACTTCGAGCAGCCGGTCGTAGAGATCCGGCGACATCTCGAACTCCTCGGGGCAAACCATCAGCAGCGCGTCCTGGCCCCGGGAGCTCTCCGCCAGCTCGGTGAAGAGCCGCACCACCGGGTCATCGCGACCGAGCAAGGCGTTAATATCGCCGTCGTATTGGAGCCCGGCCAGTTGCAGACCTGCGAGCCCGGACACCAGCACAATGAGTGACAGGCCAATCGTGGAATACCAGCGTGCTTCCATAGATTACCAAGATGCTATCGCAATATCAGAGGGTTGACTCGGGAAAGAGCTGAACCCCGCATCGGAGTTACAATGTCGTTCGATCTCGAATCCGGAGAATGTGCCCGATGAGCAGTGACATGAGAACCCACCCTCACCATCCTCCAGCGGGCAGGCAAGGAGTCGATCGCCTGACACCCGAGGTCTACGACGACCTGCGGCGTCTCGCCAGCGCCAAGCTTCGGCACGATCCGGGCGCCAAGACCTGGCAGACGACCGACCTGGTGCACGAGGTCTATCTGAAAATCTCGGCCCAGGATCGCGCCAAATGGCGCGGCAAGAGCCATTTCCTGGCGGTCAGCTCCCAGGCCATGCGGCGCATACTGGTCGATCACGCACGACGTAAGCTGCGCCACAAACGCGGCAGCGGGCAGCGAGCGTTGAGCCTCGACGAGGCGGTCACCGTTTCGCTGCAGCGGCCGGCCGACATCATCGCTCTCGACGAGGCTCTCGAAAGCCTGGCCGAGCTCGACCCCGAACAGGCGTTGATGGTCGAGATGCGTTTCTTCGGCGGCATGACCGTGGCCGAGGTCGCCGAGGCCCAGGGCCGCTCGAAGCGCGCGGTCGAGGCCGAGTGGACCGCCGCCAAGGCCTGGCTCAGAAGAGAGCTGAGCTCCGACACCACGTAGACGTCGTGCTCGTGCTCGTGCTCGTGCTCGTGCTCGTGCTCGAAAAACGATCGTACGAAGACCCCGAGAAAGTCAACCCAAGAAATGAGGAACGCCGCTACGGGTCGATCAATGGCCGATTCCGGTGACCTCGGCGAGTCAACCTTTCTCTGTCCCTTGATCCATCTCCGCCAACCTCGATCGGACGATCTCCACGAAAGCCAACAGGTCGTCGAGACGATTCTCCAGCACGTCCTTCACCACTGCCAGGTTGATATCTCCATAACCGTGGACCAGGATGTTCCTGAAACCCACCATGTTGCTGAGGGGGGCCGCCTCCGTTTCGGTGAGCCATCCGCCCTTGACAAGCAGTTCGAAGAGTTCCCGATTCGTCCTGGGCTCGCCCAGCCGTTCATCTGACACGATGTGGGAGGCCACATCCTGGGCCGCCTGAATTGCGATTTGCAGAGTATGTTCGGCAAATCTCTCCTCACGGATGTCGGTCTCGATCATCTCCGGGCGTGCGAGACGACGGAGCTCGGATACACAGGTTTCGATGAACGCGAGTTTCTTTTCGAGCAGCTCAGGATCAGTCACGGCATCACCACCTCACGCCTGCGATAGCGATTGAGTATCGGCAGAAGATCAAAGTACTCGTTGCGAGCCTTGACCTCGAACCTGATACGCGCAGCCGGATCACGATCCAGCAGCAGGCGACCGTCGCGCAAAACCCGATGCACCAGATCGGGCGGCGCCGCATTGAGGACCACGAGTTGCGTCCGTCGACCCAATGCCCGTTCGACAACGCCCTCGAGAGTGAGGTGCAGGTCATCGAGCCTGGAGGAGGACGTTGTTTGCAGGAGGATCCCCACATCGACATCGCTGTCGGGGGTGTTCGTTCCCCGCGCGACACTGCCAAAAAGGTAGGCGGCGACCAACCGGTCATCTGCCGAGGCCAATGCCTTGGAAACGGTTTCTTCTATCTGGCGCTGGTCCATGAAGCGATTATACGTGGTGGGCATCTGAAGTCGTGCTAGTGCTCGATCCGCCCACCCACCCACGGAGAAACCGCAGATCACGCAGATGGACGCAGATCAACCCGTCCGCCCGATGCTGGATACTCGATGCTCGTGCTCGTGCTCGTTCTCGTGCTCGTGCTCGATAAACGGACATCAGAATTCCCGGACGGCAATCCGATTACGGCAACCGCCTCTCGCTACCGATGGCAGTGGCGCGCCACAGCTGCAACGTTTTTCTGAGGGTTTGGTTGCTCTTCGCCGAGCACGAACGGTAACACGAACGCGACCACGCTGTTGCTGTCGCGGCCGCTGATCGCCGGCGCAGTTCTCTGTCGCTGGTCGCTGCCTCTGATTGCTGTTCCTGGCGTTGACGCGGTCCCTGACACTGGTCGAGCACGAGCACGAGCACGAGCACGAGCACGAGCGACAGGCTATGACTCTCCGTCGTCCGCGCTCGCCTCCTCGAGGTCGTACTTGAAGTACTGCATCGTGGTCCGGCGGAGATCGGTGCGGATCTTCCAGCCCAACGCGGAGAAGTGCTCGAGGAAGAGCGGGCTCACGCGGCCGGCGACCCACAGCTCGCGCCCTTTGGTGAACTCGGCGTAAGCATCGGTGAACTCCTCGGCAAACTGGGCGATCTCCGGCGTCCACTTGCCAAAATCGAAGGCCGTGAAGACGATCAGGCGCCCGTCCTCGGCGACGGCCGCCGGAACACCGGTCTCGACCACCGCCCGGGTCAGCGGCATCTCGTTGTTGTCGAAGTAGGATGCGATGACCAGCGACTCGAGAAACCACAACGTCGTCGGCTCGTCGGGAAGGCTCAGCGCCTGCCGCACGACATCCGCCCGGTCTTCGACATCCTCGGCGTCGTGGAGCATGGCGACGAGCAGCGTCATCCGGCTCGGTGTCAGCGGTTCGACCTCGAAAAGGGCATCGATCAGCCCCTGGTCGCACCCCATCTCTTTGAGCCACCTGGTGTTGATCTCGCGCAGCTCGCCGGGATCCTTCTCGGTCACCAGCTTGAAGACCTGGATCACCTGTTTGGGAATAGGGATTACGGGTGGCACGAAGAGCTTCGTGCCCTTGCCGACAAGCCCTTCGATGTTGGCGACTCGGTGGATCTGTTTTCGCAGCAGCGGGTTCGTCGTGTAGGGGTCGACACCGAGCTTTGCCGACCATTCGCGCTCGGCGCGGTCGATTCCCGCGAATCGTTTTCCGAGACCGACCGCGGCATCCGCGGCCTGGTCTTTGAGGTCGGGCTTGTCCTCGTCCTCGGGCCGCTTCTTCTTGTCCTTCTTGGACGTGACATCTTTGGCGACCTTGTATCCGTCTTTGACATTGCGCCGTATCTTCTTGAAGCGGGAGGCGATGCCACCGGGAATGCCTTTCACCGTACGTACCGGGTGGGTCGCCACCTCGACCGCGGCCCTGACGCCAAAGGAAGCTGAATCCAAAAAGGCGTCAACCGCTACCTCGACCCCCGACTCCTTCTCGAGCTCGCCGATCGCCATCAGCTCTCGTAGACGGGTCCGGAGCAGGAGGTTGCCCTCGACCTCGAAGGTCCCCCACTTGGACTCAACCACAAACAGGTTGAGGAAATCGTAATAACCGACCCCTTCGTCGACTACCCAATAGGGGCCGTTGATAAACTCCGGCGGCAGAACGCGGTACACGGGCGCGAGATCGGTGTTATCCCAAACCTCCTGCGACGACTCGGCTGCATCTAATGCGCCCTGAGCGGTCACGTTCGCGGCAAAAAGGAACACCCCCGCGGTCGCGAGAGCAAACGAGCGAAAATGACGCCAGGGTTGCACACCAGATTTGAATGGCATGGTTCCTCCTCGATGTTGAATGACGGTTATCGTCTCAGTGGGACCCGGTCACACTGGCAAATAAACCGTGCTCAATTCGCGTCAGAACCGTGGGAGATCCGCCGACCTTCCGATATCTGCAGGACAATTCTCCGGTCAAGGCCCATGACCGGAATCACCAGCAGCATCGGAAGTCCCTGGCCGCCGCGCGGCTTGGGGTCGTGAAACGTGCAGCAGTCGCTGCAGATGCCCAGAGGATGAGCGATGAGCTCCTGCCCTCAGCGCCCCCACCGCAGGGAAATGCCAAATGTACGGGGAAACCCAACGGTGTGGGTCAGGGCGTTGAGGAAGCTTCCTACCCGCACGAGATACTGCTCGTCGAGCAGGTTGCGACCCCAGAGTCCGATCTCGAGATCGTTGTTGAGGCGAAAGGCAACCCTGGCGTTGACGAGCCAGTGGGCCGGAAGAGTGGCCCTCGAATCTCCCGGCGGCTCCTCCTCGCTGACGTAGTTGTATTCGATCAGGAACCGGAAAGCACGCCGACCGGTCACCGGCAGGAGGTACTCGATCTGCCCGTTGTACTGGAGTTCGGGAAAGCCGATGGATTCGCCCGCTCGGTCGAGATACACGGGTGTGTAGAACTCGAAATCCGGGTCCTCGTCCTGCGCCTCGACCGCTGCCCTGTCGATGCCGGGAAAATCGACGAAGCTTCCCCTCTTGAAGCCGATCCCCTGAACGACCGAGAGTCGACGGGCCGGCTGCCAGAAAAACTCCGTTTCGAATCCGTAGATCTCGGTTTCGGGGACATTCGTGTTGGCGCTGACAGGCCCGAAGAGGGGATCCACCAGCCAATCCTGGACCTGCTGATCCTTGAAGTCGTAGAAGAAAACGGCGCTGTTCCACCGAAGAGAATCATCGATGAACAGAGCTTTGGTTCCGACCTCATATGCGTAAAGCCTTTCGGGCCCTACGGGCAGTAATTGCGCAGTCGCCGTCGCGGCGGAGTCGTTGAACCCCCCGGATTTGAAACCACGGGCGATACTTCCGTAAATGTTCCAGGCGGAGCTGGGTGCAAAGGAGAGACTGAGCCGACCCGACCAGTCGTCGTCGTCGATCTGGTCGGCATACGGGACACCCGGGGTGCAGTCGCCGCCGCTCAGACACCTGGTGACGGAATTCGTGATGATATCTCCCGGTACGTAGATACCCTCGAAAACGCCGAGCCGATCTTCGAGCAACTGAGTCGCATCCTGGGAGATGGACCTTTTCTCCCGGGAATATCGGAGGCCGAGGTCGATCCGCCATCGTTCGCTGAGAGACCATTCCCCGCGACCGAATGCTGCCCATGCGTCACGGTCCTGTAACGTCGGGTCGTGCCCGATCACGGCTGGGAAAGCTCTCGATTCAGCGATATCCGCGATGTAGGTATTCTCGAGCTCGTCGGCGCCGTAGTAAACGCCCGCCATCCAATAGAAGGGGCTCGAAGCCTTCGAAGACAGGCGAAATTCCTGGCTGAATGACCGCGCATCGGTGCTGCGAACGGTGTCGGCCTCTTTGGTGCGCGAACCGTCACGGTCATACCACCCGGTACGTTTGAAATCCTGGAATCCGGTGACCGAGACCAGGGAAAGACTTCCCAGACTCCAGTTGATGTTGGCAGTCATTCCCCAGGTATCCGAGTCGACGAAAGGCCTGCGAGCACTCGTCGAGAACGCCGGTGCTTCACTCCAGCCAACGCCGGTCCACTCCGTCACCGGCTCGATCTCCTCGCCAAAGACCGTGGTGTAGGGGGCGACCAGGCGACCAAGAACCGAATCGGATCGGTCCCACAGGTAATGGATCTCCACATCTGCGAGCACTCTCTCGCCACTGTGGCGAAAACTCAGACGGGTTCCACCCGTGTTCAGCTCACCGTATTTCTCACCGGTCTCAACATTGGTTTGCCATCCTTCGTTGCGTTGCCTGGTCGCGACGGCGAGGCGAGCCGACCAGGTTCTGGACAGGGGGCCGCTGACATGGGCGTCGACCTTGAACGACTCGAAGTTCCCGAGCTCGGCAAAAACCCCTGAGGTGAAGGTGTCGGTGGGTTTTGCCGTCACGTAGTTGATGGCCCCGGCCGTGGTGTTGAGCCCGAACAGATCTCCCTGGGGACCTCGCAGAACCTCGACCTGCTGGATGTCGAAGAGCATTCCGAGGGTGGTCGCGGAGTAGGGACTCGCCACCTCGTTGCCGTGGACGGCCACCGGTTGGCTTACTATCTCGTCCCCGTCGGTCTTGAAACCGACACCTCGGATCTGGAAGCCCGCGTTTGCTCCACCGGCCTGGTCCGTGTTGATCTGCAGGTTCGGAGTCTGACGATCCAGCGAAATCATCCGATCGACGTCGAGGTCGAGCATCGCGTCTTGGTCAAAGGAGGTCAGGGAGATCGGAACCTTTTGAACATCGTCCTCCTTCTTGAGAGCTGTGATGACGAGTTGGCCCTCAAATGCCTCCTTCGCCTCGTTTTCCAGTTGATCTTCGGCTGGCGATTCGGACGGTGTCGAGGTCGCCGTTGACCCGTCGGCTCGGTCCGACTGCTGTGCAGCAACCGGGGTGGTAAGGAGGATCCCGAGAAAAACAACCAAGACGGCGCGTTTCACGACAGTTTGCATCGGCATATCCTACAAGGGCAGAAAGAGATTTGGTGTGTAAAGTTCTCGAAAATAGCGGAACCCAATTTCGGAGTCTTCTTCTCGTCCAGTTGCCCGCGCGCCCAGTACCTACTCGAGTGTGCACCGACTCGACCACGCCGGATCCGCTGTCAATGGCGGATCTGATGCGTTGAGCGATTCGGACCGCTGGGACCAAGCGTTCACTCGAAACGAAACGAATTCAGGTATCATTCCGCGAATGGACCCGGGACACTACCGCCGCGTCAAGGACATCTTCCTCGAAGCCGCAGCTCTGCCTGGGGAGGAACGATCTGCCTTTCTCGACAGGATGTGCAGCGAAGACGATCGGATCCGGAGTGAAATCGAGTCCCTTCTCGGGCATCATCATGACGACACACTGATCGCTTCAGATCCGCCGGGGATCTCGACCAAGGGCGACGGTCCTTTCGTCGCGAGCGATGCGGCGACAACTTCGGTCACGGCGCGGATCCTCGGTCGCAGGAAGGGCCAACTCACTGTTGTCGCAATCGGAATCATGGTCCTCGCGGCCCTCGCCGGCTGGACTCATCGTGGAGTCCAAAAATCGGTGCTCGAACTGCGTACAGACGAACTGCTGAGGTCAGCGGACTCCATCGCGTTAGCTCTGGACGCGTGGACCAAGCAGGAGATGAAGATCACCCGTGTGTGGGCGTCCGATCCGCGGATTTTGAAACTGAGCCAGGAGGTGCTCGCCGCAATTGAGGCCGGAACGGGGATCGAGGAGGTGCGAAAGCTCACCGCCCGCATGGAGCTGCTCAAGATCTTCAACACCTGGGGCGATCGCGGAGAACATCTGCGTGAGAGGACGGTCGGTCTGTTCGATACGACGGGAATGCTCGTCGCCGAAAACTACAACGAAGAGGGACTCAGGTTCAACAGACGCGGCATGCGTTACTTCCTCGAAGCGCTGGCCGGCGAGACCGTGTTTGTGCCGCCGTATCTGGCGCCCGAGATCATGGATTATCAATCGTGGGAGTATGGCGACCCACCGCCGGGCACCGGAGGATATGTGGCGTACTTGACTCCTCTGGTTGACGACCTGGGGAAGGTCATCGGCGTGGTGGGCGCCAACGACTCAGCGAGCGAAGCTTTCTCGGATGTGTTTCGCTTGGGATTCCTCGGCGAAACTGGAGAGGCCTATTCCTTCGATGAGCGTGGGCGGATCGTCTCGATCAGTCGATTCGATCAACAGTTGCGTGAGCTCGGACTCCTTCCCGAAGATACGACCAAGTATCCGATTGTCGTCGAACTGAGGGACCCCGGGGCCGAGCTCGTGAACAAGGCATCGATCCCGGATGATCTCGGCACGCGACCTTTCACACGTCCGGTCTCGCTGGCCCTCGCCAGGCGAACCGCCGCCGTCGATCAACAGAAGGGCGCGATACTCGATCCTTATCGGGACTACCGCGGGAAGGAAGTGATCGGTGCCTGGAGGTGGCTGGAGGACCTCGACCTCGGCATCATCGTCCAGATCGACGCCGACGAGGCGTTTGCTCCTGTTCGCTACCTCGAAATCACCTACGGGGTGCTGTTGACCATCGTGGCCGTGCTCGCTGCGGTCGTTTTGATCTCGTCCATCCGATCTGTCCGGTTGAAGCAGAAACTCGGCCATCTGCGCACGCTGGGCTCCTACAGGGTGGATCGTCTTCTCGGAATTGGTGGCATGGGTGAGGTCTATCTCGCCCGACATGCGACGCTCAACCGGCCGACGGCAGTCAAGATCGTGCGCCAAGATCGGGTTTCACCCCAATCCCTTGAACGATTCGAGCGTGAAGTCAGGCTCGCCGCCACGTTGAGGCACCCCAACACGATCGAGATTTATGATTTCGGGCGTTCAAACGATGGAATCTTCTTTTATGCCATGGAGTATGTGGATGGCCTGAACCTGGCCGAGCTGATCGCAGTTGAGGGGCCGATTCCCCCGGCCCGGGTGATCCATATCATGCGTCAGGTGTCCGGCGCTCTCCGCGAGGCCCACGACGTTGGTCTGATCCACCGGGACATCAAGCCCCAGAACATCATGCTCTGCGAGCGTGGCGGTGAGC
>CBDTWX010000209.1:0-9264 GCA_965364305.1 uncultured Thermoanaerobaculia bacterium | reverse complement strand
CGACACGATTGTTGACTCTATTTTGAGTACCGTGCCGGTGCCGGTTGGCTTGCCTTCGGGCCTCCTCGAACGTCGGCCCGATCTCATCGCCGCCGAGGACACCGTCGCTGCCGCCTTTTATCTCACCGAGCAGGCCGAAGCCGCCAAGCTGCCGTCATTCGCTCTTACCGCAGGGGTCGGCGCCTCATCGAGTGTCAGCGATCTCATCTTCGACCTCGGCGCCGGCATGGTCGCGCCCCTCTTCCGGGGCGGCGCCCTCGAGGCGCAGGTGGACTCGGCCGACGCCCAGCAGAGGGCGGCGATCGCCGCTTACGGCCAGGCCGTTCTCAAGGCCTTCGAGGAAGTCGAGGCCGGATTGACCAACGGCAAGCTCAACGACGAGCGCGAGGCGTTTCTGCAGACCGTTCTGGCGGAAAACACCGCAGCCTGGGAGCTGGCGAAGACCCAGTACGAGGTCGGTAAGGTCGATCTTCTGTCGGTGCTCCAGATGCAGGCCAGGGTCGTCGGCTCGCAGATCGCGCTGGTCAACATTCGCAACGACCAGCTCATCACCCGGGTCAACCTCCACCTCGCGCTCGGCGGGAGCTTCGAAGAGGATGCCGAGAAAAGGGTGGTTGAGGGGGTGGCGGGAGAATAGGCCGTTTTTGTCATCCCGACCGAGGAGCCGATAGGACCCGAGCGGAGGGATCTGTGAGGGTGGTAGCCAAAGCGCTCCTGACAAATCCCACAGATTCCTCCGCTCGTTCGCTACGCTCGCTCGGTCGGAATGACATGGTGGGGCAGCTCCGCTCGCTCGGTCGGAATGACATGGTGGGGCAGCTCCGCTCGCTCGGTCGGAATGACAGATTGAAACGTCGCTCCGCTCGCTCGGTCGGGATGACAGATTGAAACGTCGCTCCGCTCTCTCGGTCGGGATGACAGATTGAAACGTCGGTCCGCTCTCTCGGTCGGGATGACAATTTGGAGTGTCCTGGTCGGAATTAAAGGACGGTGGGGCGAAGAATGTCATTCCGAGCGAGGCCAACGGCCGAGCCGAGGAATCTATGGTCCTGAGGACCGCTCCGCTTAGAATGACAAATGAACGCTGGTACGACGAGGACGCAAAGCTCAGGCTGGTGGTCATCAAGTTCTGCGGGCTGGTGGACTTCAGCCTACCTTCAAGGTTGTTCTTGCGTCTTCGGCGAATCTGGAAACCGGCCCATTCGAAGCGAAGGGGCAGCTTGCAGCGGATTGACAACCGTGGCGGTTACCCGGCGAGGATCGAGGAGACCTCTTCGAATCTCAGGAAGCGATGGGAAACCCCGTCGATCTCGATCGGCGCAGACGAGATGTCGCTTACGGTGAAGGTCTGCCGGACCCCGGGGTACCGGCGGCAGAACGCCCTGATACCCGCGTGCGTTACGGGATGGTCGAGATGCGATTTCACTTCGATCGGCGTCGGCTGCCGATTGTGGATCAGTACGAAGTCCACCTCGTCTTTCTTCTTGGTACGCCAGAAGCGGAGTTCCATCGTCGGAGAGAGCATGGGCAGGAGCGTCAGGAGTACGTAGCTTTCGAAGATCGCTCCACGGTCGTCTCTCACGCCTGTCGAGCGGAAATCCTTCAGAATGCTGTTTCTGATTCCCAGGTCGTAGAGGTAGGTCTTCCGTGACTTCTTGAGCTCGTTCGCGAGGTTCGTGTGGTAGCTCGGCAAAAGAAAGTTTACATAAGTCTGATCGAGAACCTCGAGGTAGTTTGCGACCGTCGGCGCACTGACGCCCAACTCACGCGAAAGGCTCGACGCTTCGACAATCTGTCCCTGGTTCTGAGCGAGCAGGTAGAGCAGATGGTTGAACGCCCGAAGGTTCTCCTCTTTAACGAGGCCCTTGATGTCCTTGAAGAGATAGGTCGATAGATATTCCTGAAGCAGTCTGTACTTCCGGTCCTCATCACGGACCTGGGAGATCCCGGGGAGGCCGCCGTGGCGCAGATAGTCCTCGAACGATGGTCGTTCGGGTGAGTCCCATCCGCAGTACTCTGACCAGGTCAGAGGAAAGACTCGGTAGGTGACCCTGCGGCCGGCGAGACTCTCGCGCAGGTGCGTGTGAATCTCGATTGACGACGACCCGCTGACCACAACCTTGACGCGTTTTCCCTTGCTCTCGGATCGATCATAGATGGCCTTGAACAGCCGCCCTGCGTCCTCCAAATAGTAGAACTCATCGACGAAGACAACATCGACACCCGACGTCAGGGAATCGAGGACCGCAGCGACACTGCCGGTCAGACTCGCCAGATCGGCGGGTTGTTCCAGGTCGAAATAGCGAGTCCGCTGCCCCGAGTCTCGCGCATCGGCCTCCAAACGGCGTAGCAGGGTGGTCTTGCCGACCTGCCTCGGACCAACCAGGACAAGGACCTGCGGTTCCGCAAGTTCTCGCCGTAAGTCATCGTAAATCTCACGCCTTATCAACATGAAAACTATTATAAACCGCCACTTTATTATGGTGCAATCCCTGATAGCCGATCCCAATCGTCAACCCGGCCCTCGGCGAGGGTCTCGGCACCATCGTCATGCATCTCTAAACAATTGATGAGGTGTCCTATCCACCAACATCGGAGCTGGTGGACTCTACACCTGCAACAAGAGGCGCGGGTCGGCTCAACCTGCAGGGCGAAATCGGGATGTCAGTCGGCATCCTGGCGCTCGGGGGGAGCTTCGAGGAGGACGCGGAGAAACGAGTGGTTGAAGGAGCGTCAGAGGAAAAAGACTCTCCTGTCATCCCGACCGAGGACCCGAAAGGGCCCGAGCGGAGGGATCTGCGGGGTAGCTGTCATCGCGCAATTGTCCTGCCGCCCAGGCTGGTCCCGAGAATGTCCTTCGCATCGCTCAGGATAAACTCCGCGAGTTCCATAGATCCCTCCGCTCCGTCGCTTTGCTCCTTCGGTCGGGATGACAGATTGAAACGTCGGTCCGCTCTCTCGGTCGGGATGACAGATTGAAACGTCGGTCCGCTCGCTCGGTCGGAATGACATGGTGGGGCAGCTCCGCTCCCTCGGTCCGATTGACAGCTCTGAAAGTGGGCCAAGGCCCACTCTGCGTCGGATGCGGGTTTCGAGGTCATTGATCCGATTCAAGCATGGCGACGACCTCGGCGTGCCCATTCTCTCTGGCAAAGCTGAGAGCGGTGTCGCCGTCCGTGTCCTCGAGGCTTCGATCCGCACCGTGGTCGAGCAGCAGGCGCACGATCTCGATCTGACCCTCCGCCGCGGCTGTCATGAGGGCCGTAAATCCTTCCAACGTGCCCTGGACGTTGACCTCGGCACCCTTGGCCAAAAGAAGCTTCACGGTTTCCTCAAAGGGACCGCTCGAGGCGTACATCAGCGCGGTGCGACCATTGATGTCCCGATTGTCGACCTCGGCGCCCTTCTCCAAAAGAAAACCAATGACCGCTGTGTGACCGTTGAAGGCGGCAAACATCATCGGTGTGCGGTGATCGGGGTCAACGACATCGACAGCCGTTCCTTCGGACACCAGACGCTCGACCTGGTCCAGCTTTCCGAGTTGCGCGGACTCGAAGAGGGCCTGCTCCTCCGGGGTGAGCTGTACCGGGGTCTGACCGGCGAGAGGGACGCAAACACTCCACAGCATCGCAATGAGTATCATGAAGGTCTTCATGACCCCACCTTACCGGAAATCGAAACGAGTGTGGAGAAGATCTACTGCGCAAAGGAAAACTGGTAAAATTCTGCAATGAAGAGCCTTGAAGAGAGGAGTCGGTTGCGGCGGCAGCGCATGGAGGTCCATCGTGCAGTGTCGTTCGTCGATGCCGAGGCGTGGGATCTCGACTTCTGGCAGCGCCGCACACCCGAGGAACGGCTATCGGCGCTGGTTGCCATTCATCGTGAGGTGGAGCTGGTACGAGCCTCAAAACTAGAGATCGGCAAGGGCAGATGAACCATGGATACCGTCCAGGACTTCGAAGACATTCTCGATCTCTTCGCCCGCCATGAAGTCAGATACCTGATCGTCGGCGGCCTTGCCTTCATCTTTCACGCCAAGCCCCGCTACACCAAGGACATCGACCTGTGGATCGACTCCGAGCCCGAAAACGTCGAGCGCGCCAATCGAGCCCTCGCCGAGTTCGGGAGCCCAGAGATGATGTCCACCGACGACCCGAATGAAGTCCTGCAGCTCGGTGCTGCGCCAAACCGGATCGACCTTTTGCGAGATGTCGTCGCTCTCAGCTTTGCCGAGGCGTGGCCCCGTCGGATCGTGAGCCAGTACGGTCGCGCGCCCGCCAACTGGGTCGATCTCGACAGCCTCATCGCCATCAAGAGTGCGATCGACCATCCGCGGCACCAGGAGGATGCTCGGATACTCAAGATCATCCGCGACCGCAAGCTGTCCGACTAGAAAGTCGCCGCGCTCATCTTCTCGCTGATACACTGCTCCATCAGCGATGATCTCTGTGTCCGATCTGCGATTCCGTTATCCCGAGGGCGAATTCGAGCTCGATGTCCCGAAGCTCGAGGTCGCGAACGGCGAAAAGGTCGCCGTGATCGGCCCGTCTGGTTCGGGCAAGACGACCCTCCTTCACCTCATGGCCGGTGTCCGTTTGCCGCAGGAGGGCACGATCGTGACCGACGAGGTGGTGGTCACCGGGCTCGACGACGGCGCGCGCCGAGACTTCCGAATCCGCCGCATCGGCATGGTCTTTCAGGAGTTCGAGCTGCTCGAGTACCTGACGGTGCTCGACAACATCCTCCTCCCCTATCGGATCAACGGGTCGCTCGAGCTCGACCGGACAGTGCGGGGGCGCGCGGCGTCGATTGCAGAGCAGGTGGGAATCGCCGACAAGCTGCACCGCCTCTCGACCCGGTTGTCGCATGGCGAAAAGCAGCGGGTCGCCGTGTGCCGCGCGCTGGTGGCCGAGCCGGCGCTGCTGCTGGCCGACGAGCCCACCGGCAACCTCGATCCGACGAACACCCAGAAGGTGCTCGACATCCTCCTTGACGCCGCCGAGGCGACCGGCGCGACCCTCGTCACCGTCACCCACGACCACCACCTCCTCCCCCGCTTCGACCGCAGCATCAACGTCATGGATCTTCTGAACACATCGGAAAAACCGCAGGCTTCGGTGCCTGCCGGGGGGAACGTATTAATTGGCCCGCAGATAACGCAGATTAACGCAGATAGAGGGAAAGAAAATGAATGAGGACTTCCCTCTCAAGGATGAGACGTACCGGATTCTAGGAGCCTGTTTCGAGGTCTACAACGAGATGGGCAGAGGCTTTCTCGAACCGGTGTACCAAGAGTGTCTTGAGTTGGAACTGCGCCTTCAAGAAATACCCTTCGAGAGTCAGGTCATCCTTGAACTCGAATACAAAGGGAACAAGCTCGAAAAAAGATATCAACCAGACTTCGTCTGTTTTAAAACCGTGGTTGTGGAGATCAAAGCTACGTCCTGCCTCGCAACGGAACATGAGGCACAACTGCTCAACTACATGCATGCCGGAGGATTCGAGGTCGGTCTACTCATCAATTTCGGTCATTACCCGAAGCTTGAATATGCCCGTCTGGTGAACCAACAGAAAAACTATCTGCGTCAATCTGCGTCATCTGCGGGCAGATTGCGATGAAGGATGTGCTGTTTCTCGCGTGGCGGTATCTGGCCCACAACCGGATCAAGACGGGGGTGTTGGTCGGGTCGATCATGCTCATCGTCTACCTGCCTATTGCGCTTCGAGTTTTGGTACAACAGTCGGCAGCCGAACTGACTTCCCGCGCCGAAGCGACACCGTTGCTGGTCGGCGCCAAAGGCAGCCCGCTCGAGCTGGCGCTGAACTCGCTCTACTTCGAATCCGACACCCCCGAGCTGACGAGCCACGCCGAGGCGGAGAGGGTGGCCGACACCGGCCTCGCCACGGCGATCCCGCTCTACATCCGTTTCAAGGTCCGCCAGCAGCCCATCGTCGGCACCTCGCTCGAGTACTTCGACTTTCGCGGCGCACGATTCGCCGAGGGCCGCGCGATGGCGATGCTCGGTGAGTGCGTGCTCGGCGCAAAGGCCGCCGAGAAGCTGGGAGCCGGGGTCGGAGGAACTGTCATTTCCTCACCCGAGAGCGTCTTCGACATCGCCGGCGTCTATCCCCTCAAAATGTCCGTGGTTGGTGTCCTCGAACCTACCTACACCGCCGACGACGTGGCGGTCTTCGTCGATCTCAAGACGGCGTGGATCATCCAGGGTCTGGTGCATGGCCATCAGGACATGGCGGCGCCCGAGTCGGCCCCAGGGGTGCTGTCGCGGGAGGGCGACAACATCGTCGCCAACGCCTCGGTCCTGCAGTACACCGAAATCACCTCTGAGAACATCGACTCGTTTCACTTCCATGGATCGGCCGAGAGCTACCCGATCTCGGCCGTCATCGCCGTCCCCCACGACCGGAAATCGGGCACCATCCTGATGGGGCGATACGAGTCGCCCGATGACCCGTCGCAGATCCTGCAACCGACGACCGTCATCGACGACCTCCTGGGCACGATCTTCACCGTCCAGAATTACGTGGTGGCAGGGATGCTCCTGGTGGGTCTCGCGGCGCTCTCCACATCCGTGCTGGTCTTCGTACTTTCCCTGAGGCTTCGCAAACGAGAGATCGAGACCATGGCGAAGATCGGCGGGTCGAAGCTCAGGGTGGCGGGCGTGCTGGTGACCGAGATCGCGGTCGTCGTGTTCGCGAGTGTCGCGCTTGCCGGCCTGCTGACAGGGCTCACCACGCGCTTCGCTTCGACCGCCGTGCGGTTCCTGATTCTGCAGTAGAATACCGCGACAATGAGAGCTCAATTCCCTCCAACGCTGGCCGGAGCGATCCTGCTCTGCGCCAGCGTGACTTGCGCCGAGAGAACCGACGAGCTCGTCCTCTACAACGGCAACACGATCACCGGTGAGGTCAAGAGCCTCCAGCAGGGCAAGCTCAAGTTCAAGACCGATCATGCAGGCACGATCTACTTCGAGTGGGAGTTCATCGAATCCGTCACATCAATCAACTTTTTCGACGTGGAGACACAGCTTGGCGACCATCACTACGGAGCGCTGGGTCTTGGTCCGGAAGCCAAGCAGCTGACGGTCATCGGCCCGACCGAATCGGTCGTTCTCGATATGATTCGGGTCGTCACCATCGCCCCCATCAAACGGACCTTCTGGGCGCGGATCGACGGTTCGCTCAACATCGGGGCCAGTTACACGTCTGCCGACAGCATTCTGCAGTACTCCCTCGAATCGGATGCCGCCTACCGTGAGCAAAAGTACACAGCAAAGATCACCCTGAGCTCGATCCAGACCCGGATCCAGCGGGAGGAGGAGGCAGGGGAAACCTCCTTTCGAGACAGCCTGGACTTCGTCTACACGCGGTTCCGTAAGAACCGGTACTTCGCTGCCGGAGGTCTCGAATTCTCCCGCAGCTCTGAACAGGGCGTCGACTTGAGAACAGAGCTCGGCTGGGTGTACGGGCGCAGGTTCAAACAGACCAACAAGAGCAATCTGCAGGCGGCGGCTGGCCTCACCGTCAGTCGCGAGACTCCCATCGGCGGGGAGCCCAGCGACTATTTTCTGTGGGGATCGTTCATCGGCGAATACCATTTCTTTCTCTACAACTACCCGAAGACCGACCTCCTGATCCGGCTTGGGCTGAATCCCGGTATTACCGACTGGCCCCGGGTACGGGTCAGCTTCAACGGATCGATCAAGCGTGAGATCGTGACGGACTTCACCGTGAATTTTTCAGTTTCGGACAACTACGACAGCCAACCGCCGGGTGGCGAAGAGGCTGCAAATCATGACTTCGCGGTGGTCTTGTCGGTGGGGTGGACCTTCTGATGAATTCGGAATTCGGAATTCGGAATTCGGAATGCCGCCCACCCGCCCAGATGATGGTTGCAGGATGCTGGATGCAGGATGCTGGATGCCGGATGCTGGGGTTCGAGGCGTGGGGCTCGAGGCTTGAAGGGATAAGGGCCGCTCGCCCACCCACCCGCCGCTTGGAGCCCACAGATTCCTCGACTCCGCCTTCGGCTCCGCTCGGAATGACACCTTCTTGGCGTTTCCGACATTCAATCGCGCCCGTGGCCACCTGGATCTGTCATCCCGACCGGGCGAGCGAAGTCTCGGAATATGTCATTCCGACCGAGCGAGCGAAGTCTCGGAATATGTCATTCCGACCGGGCGAGCGAAGTCTCGGAATATGTCATTCCGACCGAGCGAGCGAAGTCTCGGAATATGTCATTCCGACCGAGCGAGTGATGCGAGCGAGTGGAGGAATCTATGTGGCTCGTGGGGTTATCCCGAAGGTTGATTATGAAACCTAACAGACTGTCGTCAATGGTGGTTGTCGGTGCACTCGCAGCGTGCGGTGGTGGTGGACCCGGTGAGGTCGAGGAAGTCCAAGAGGCGGCCGAAAAGATCGTCGTCTACACCGTCAACTACCCGCTGGCGTATTTTGCGGAGCGAGTCGGCGGCGATCTTGTCGAGGTAGTCTTTCCGGCGCCGGCGGACGGAGATCCCGCCTACTGGTCCCCCGACGCGGAGACAATCGCCGCCTACCAGGGCGCGGACCTGATCCTCTTGAACGGCGCGGGATACGCGAATTGGGTCGACCGCGCCACGCTCCCGACATCGAAAATCGTCGACACCTCCGCGGCATACACCGATCAGCTCCTGCCGATGGCCGGTACGGCGACTCACAGCCACGGCCCCGAGGGCGAGCACGAGCACGGGGGGTACGCGTTCACGACCTGGCTGGACCCGGTCCAGGCGATCCAGCAGGCTCAGGCCATCGAGGCAGCTCTCTCTCGTCTGCGGCTGGAGCACGAATCTGAGATCCACAGGCGCATGGAGCTCCTCAAGGGCGATCTTTTCGATCTCGACAGCCGCTTCGCAGTTGCGGCCAGTGGCCTCGATGACACTCCGCTTGTCTTCTCTCATCCGGTGTATCAATACCTCATCCGTCGATACGATCTGAGTGCGGTCGAGGTCCACTGGGAACCGGATGAGGCGCCGGAAGGTAACGCGTGGGACGATCTCGAGGAGCTGCTAGAAACCCACCCGGCCAGCTGGATGCTGTGGGAAGGTGAGCCGCTCGAGGCGACGGCGGCCGGGCTCGCCGACATCGGGGTCGAGTCGATCATTTTCGATCCGTGCGGCAATCGACCTGAAACGGGAGACTATCTCACCGTCATGTCGGCGAATGCAGCGGCGCTGGAGGGGCTGGTCAAGTAGCAGTCCGGGATAC
>CBDTWX010000208.1:0-9264 GCA_965364305.1 uncultured Thermoanaerobaculia bacterium | reverse complement strand
CAACGCCGCCCGCGCAGCAGCTCGCCATGAGACCGCTGGCTTCGAGGCCGATCTCCGCCGTTTTGAAGAGGGCGTCAGGCTCGAGGTGCAGCAGGCCTGGCAAGATCTCGCGACGGCCCGCACCCGGCTCACCACAGCGCTCAACGCACTCGCCGCCGCCAGCGAGGCCCTGCGCGTCCGTGAGAGCCGCTTCTCGCAGGGGCTCGACAAGATGACCGACCTGCTCGACGCCGAAACCGCCCTCCGCGAGGCGGAAATGCGGGAGCTGCTCGCCCGCTACGACGTCACCCTCAACACCGACCGGCTGCGGTATGCGGCCGGCACATCCTTGACCGACGGGATGGAGGACTCCCAATGATTATCCGAGACCGTTCCCTCGCCGCCCTGATTTCATTCACGGCACTCACCCTCAGCGCCGCGTGCGGGCACGAAGAGCCGCAACGAGCCGAGGCCGATCTGAAACCCGTTGGCGTCGAAGTCGCCGACGTCGAGAGCGTCCGAGAGGCGAAATACATCGACGTGCGGGGAGTCGTGCAGCCGGCCCGTCAAGCGGCGGTGTCGAGCCGCGTCATGGGACCGGTGGTCGCGCTCAAGGTGCGCGCCGGCGCCACCGTCGCCAAAGGCCAGGTGCTGGTCGAGATCCAGCCCGATGCAACCGATGGCCAGCTCGCCCAGGCCCGTGGGGCACTCGCCCAGGCCCAGGCCGCGCTGGCACTTTCGGAGCGAAACTTCCAACGGTTCCAAGCGCTCCGCGCCGAAAACGCCGCCTCGGAACTCGAGCTCGACTTGGCCAGAATGCAGTTCGAACAGGCGCGCGGCGCCGTGGCTCAGGCTGAAGGCGCGGTGAGTGCAGCGTCCTCCGTCGCCGCGGAGTCCGAGGTCACGGCACCCTTTGCCGCACGGGTGGTCCAGACTCTCGTCGAGGTGGGGGACCTCGCCGCGCCCGGCCGACCCTTAGTGCGGGTTGAAAGCCTCGAGGGCCAGCAGATCTGGCTGACCGTTCGCGAGGGAGACCTCCACCGAGTTGCCATGGGTGATCAGGTTGGGGTCCGGCTGGACGCCCGCCCCGAGCTCGGTGAGGTCGTCGGCACGGTGCGAGAAATCGTTCCATCAGCCGACCCCGCCACCCACACATTCACGGTCAAGGTGGCCCTCGGCGACATCCAGGTACCGTCCGGTTTCAGCGGTCGGGCCGTGATCTCTGGAGATTCGACCGAACGTCTGGTGGTGCCGACGGGCGCTGTGCATCGGCGCGGCGGCCTCGAACTGGTCGTGGTCCGTGCAGCCGATGGGACCGCACGCACCAGAGCGGTGACCACCGGTGGGATGGTCGGGGACGCTCGCATCGAGGTCCTGTCCGGTGTCGACATGGGTGAGTCGGTAGTTATCAATGCTCCGGGCCCTGTCGCAGACGGCACACCGCTGGAGCTGAGCCGATGAACGACGACACTCGCACACCGACAACGAATGCAGCCGGCTCGTCGGGCGACCTTCCGTCCTCGACGGAAATCCAACAGGCGCATCGTGAAGCCTTGCGCCTCAAGATGACCCGTCGTCGACTCGGCATGGCCGGCCGTATCGGGCAGGCGTTCCTCGACTCCAAGCTGACCCCGCTCATCGTGGTCGCATCGCTGCTGCTCGGCCTCTTCGCGGTGCTCGTCACGCCCTCCGAGGAGGAACCGCAGATCAAGGTGCCGATGATCGACGTCATGGTGGGCTATCCCGGCGCCACCGCCGAGGAGGTCGAACATCGAGTCATCACACCGCTCGAAAAAATTCTCTACGAAATCGAAAATGTCGAGTACATCTATTCCATATCGAACCCGTCCGGTGGGCTGATCGTGGTTCGGTTCCTGGTCGGTACCGACCCTGACCAGGCCGCAGTGCGGGTCCACACCAAGATTCAATCGGCGGCCGACACGATACCTGCCGGCCTCATGCCGCCGGTGATCAAACCGCGCACCATCGACGACGTCCCGGTCGTCGCTTACACTCTGTGGAGCACAGAGGCGTCGCCGTCCGAGCTGCGCCAGGTGGCCGACGAAATCAAGGTCGAGCTCACTCGCCACCCGCGAGTGGCGCAGGTTTCGGTCATCGGCGGTCAACGGCGCGTCCTGCGGGTGAACTTCGACCGCGAAGCGTTGGCATCGCGAAACATCTCCGTCCTTCAGGCCTACGGCGCCCTGCAGAGCCTCAACTGGCGCTTGCCGGCGGGAAGTACGGCCGTCGCCAACACGGAGGTTGTCGTCGATGTCGGTCAGTTTCTGACGAGCGCGGACGAAGTTGGCGACGTCGTTCTCTCGTCCTACGGGGGCCGACCGGTCTACCTCAAGGACGTTGCGACCGTCGTTGACGGCCCGGAAGAACCGGCCTCCTATGTGTGGCTTGGGACCGGCCCAGCGGCGCCTGAAAAGGGCCTCGAGAGCGTCGGGCTCGACCTGCCGGCAGTCACCATCGCGGTCGCAAAAAAGCCCGGAACCAACGCCGTCGACATGGTTGCCGACCTCGACCAGATGCTCGAGCGACTCGACGGAAGGGTGATTCCTTCCAACATCGAGGTCCTCAAGACCCGCGACTACGGCGAGACCGCTGACGAAAAAGCCGACGAGCTTCTCAAGCACCTCTACTCGGCAACCTTCGCCGTCATCCTCCTGATGTGGATCACCCTCTCCTGGCGCGAGGCCACCGTTGTCGCTGTGGTCATCCCGGTGACCCTCGCGTTGACCCTCGCGGCCTCCTACTTCTTCGGTTACACCCTGAACCGAGTCAGCCTCTTCGCGCTCGTGTTTTCGATCGGTATTCTTGTCGACGACGCCATTGTGGTGGTCGAGAACATCCACAGGCACATCAAGCTGAAGTGGGCCGGCGCCAAAAGGACGACCGTTTTCGCCGTCGACGAGGTCGGCAACCCGACGATTCTCGCCACCTTCGCGATCATCTCCGCCCTGCTGCCGCTGGCCTTTGTCCGCGGGCTCATGGGTCCTTATATGCGGCCCATCCCGATCAACGCATCGGCAGCCATGCTCTTCTCACTCATGGTCGCGTTCACCATCTCGCCGTGGATGGCCTTCCGGCTCTTCCGCAAGGAGTCGAAAGGCGGCGGCGACGAACCTTCCGGCGAGATGCCCGAAGACACCGACCTCCCCGAGGAAGGAAAGATCTCGAGGCTCTACTCATGGGTGATGGACCCGATGATCGAGCGATCCCTTCTGCGCTATCTCTTCCTGGCCGGCGTGGCAACCCTGTTGATCATCGCGATGGGAACCGTAGCGGTCGGTTTCACCACCGTCAAAATGCTGCCCCACGACAACAAATCGGAGCTGCAGATCGTCATCGATGCCCCCGAAGGCTTCACCCTCGAGCAAACCAACGCCGCCGCGCGCGAGCTCGCCTTCCACTTCCGGTCCATGCCCGAGGTCACGGATTTCCAGGTCTACGTTGGGACCTCCGCTCCGTTCAACTTCAACGGTCTGGTTCGTCATTATTTTCTGCGCTCAGGCAGCAATCTGGCCGATATCCAGGTCAACTTCGTTCACAAGCACAAACGCGCCGACAAGTCGCACGCCCTCGCCAACCAGGTCCGGCAGATGCTGCTACCCACCGCGACGTCCCTCGGCGTCGACATCAAGGTAGCCGAGATTCCACCGGGTCCCCCGGTGCTGTCAACCCTCGTGGCAGAGGTCTACGGACCGACGCTGGACGGAAGGCTCGAGGTTGCGCAGCAGGTCAAAGATGTCTTCTCCACAACCGACGGCGTGGTCGACGTCGACTGGGAGGTCGAGGCCGCCGGGCCCCGGGTCGAGGTCCTCGTGGATCGCGAAAAGGCCATGCGGGCGGGGATCACCGCCGAACAGGTGGTTCGCACCCTCAGGGTGGCGCTCGACGGAGCCGAGGCCGGTCTCATTCACGACCCGACGACCCGTGAACCGGTCCCCATCGTGCTGCGTCTCGACCGCGCCCAGCGGGCACATGTTGACGATCTCCTGCAGCTCACCGTGCACGGCGGCGATGGCCGGATGGTGCCCCTTTCCGAGATCACGACCGTGGTTGACCGCCAACGAGAACGCAGCCGATACCACAAGAACCTCCAGCCCGTGACCTATGTCTACGGCGAGGTTGCCGGTCGTTTCGAGGCGCCGGTTTACGCCATTTTCGAAATGAAATCAGGGCTCGACGAAATCGTGACACCCCTCGGCGAACAGTTGGAGATCATCACCACACAACTCCCCGAGGACACCACCCGGTACATCATGAAATGGGACGGTGAGTGGCACATCACCTACGAGGTCTTCCGTGATATGGGGATCGCCTTTGCCGTCGTGATGGTGCTCATCTACGTGCTCATGGTCGGATGGTTCAAGTCCTTCGTGACCCCGATCATCATCATGGTGCCGATCCCGCTGACCCTCGTCGGCATCCTGCCCGCCCACGGCGCGTTCGGTATTTTCTTCACCGCCACCTCGATGATCGGCTTCATCGCCCTGGCCGGCATCATCGTCCGCAACTCGATCTTGCTCGTGGACTTCATCAACCTCGAGCTTCAATCCGGCGAGCCGCTCGAAAAGGCGGTCGTCAAGGCGGGTGCCGTACGGCTCATTCCCATTTTTCTGACTCAGCTGTCGACCATCGTCGGCGCGTCGTTCATGCTCTCGGACCCCATCTTCCAGGGTCTGGCCCTGGCCATGATCTCAGGCATCATCGTCTCGACAGCTCTCACCCTGGGAGTGATCCCGGTTTTGTACTACATGTATCTGAAGTTGGTAGGACCCGAAAACGTTGTGGAGATAGACTAGCGTGTCCTATGAACCAATCGTCATCTCAAATTCCTGCCGCCACAGTGCCACCCCGACTCTGGCGGTTCAAACTGAAATATCTGCCGCACGCGGTGGCACTGTGGCGGCAGGAATTTGACAAGGAGAATACTGATTATGAGCGTTAATGAAGCACTTCGCGCCATGGCCGGAATCGTCGTCCTGTTGAGCCTCGCCCTCGGCTACTGGGTGAGCCCCTACTGGTATCTGTTCACGGCCTTTGTCGGCCTCAACCTCTTGCAGTCCGCCTTCACCAAGTGGTGTCCGGCGATGACGATTTTTCGCAAGCTGGGTTTGAAGGAAGGCTGAGGCGCGGACCGTGGGAGACGACATGAAGCTTTTGATGATCATCGTCGACACCGACTGCCGCGAGGAGGTCGAGGTCCTCTTCCAACGCAACGGGGTGACGGGCTACTCCGAGATACCCAACGCGCACGGCGTCGGCGCGTCCGGAGTGAAGATGGGCTCCCGTGCTCACCCGAGGACCTCGTCCATCTTTTTCACCGTCGTCGAAGTAGATCAGGTCGAACCGCTCAAGAAGGCCCTGTGTGCGTACTGCGACGCCTGCGACAAGAATATGCGGATGATTCAGTGGGGTGTCGAGGAGGTCGCCTGATGGGTGACGTCGCCTACCTAGTGCTCTTCGTGGTTCTCTGGGTCGTGCTGCAACGAGTGCTGCTGCCGAAGCTCGGTGTCCCGACCTGAGCGGTTCCCAACCCCACGGCCGGCGGCCGTGGAAGCAGTGCGCCCGATACCAACAACGAGAAAACGCCGCCGGTCGAAACCGACGGCGTTTGATCGCGATCCCGATCTCATTCGACTACTCGATGAGGTCGACCGTTACGACGCGATCGGTGGAGGTTTCCGACGTCTCCTCAGTGATCGTGAACTCGAACTCATAGCTGCCGAGCTCCGGTATCTTCGAGAGACCGATCGAGTTGCCGTACATGTAGAGATCGCCCATGATCTGTGATGCGTCGAGGGGCATGACGAGCGCGCGCCCGAGGGCCTTGCCATCCCGCTTCACCCGGATGCGAGCCTTGAGATCGACCGCACCGTCCTCGGTCAGAACCGGCCGCACCACGAAACCAAAGTACGCGATTTCGTTCGCCTTTGTATAGTCCGGTCCGCTGACCGGAACCAGGTGCCAGCCTCCGAAGGTGAACGGTGCACCCAGCTTTGCCTCCGGCTGCGGTTGGGCCGAGATCCCGACCCACAGCGGAGACATCCATGTTCCCTCCGCTGGTACCGTGGACACCTCGGCGTCAATGCTCTCGGTGATTTGCGGTTCGCCGGCGGCGGCACCCACGATGTCCACTGTGTAGGAACCGGGCTCGAGGGGGAATGAAAGATGGTAGGCCGACCCATACTGTCCTGCGAGCGGCGTCGCATCGATCTCGAAATTGCTCAGGACCTCTCCCTCGGTGGTGGACACCCGGCCGGCGAGGAGGTCGAGGGTGGGGGCGTCGCTGGGCAGCTCGATGTGGACCCACCATGGTTCGTTGGTGCCGTCGCTCACCCCGGGCTCGGAGATCACCCGGACCGTGTCGTTGAATGGGGCCTCCCCGCCATCGAGCCACGCGAGATGGTTCGGTTGCGCGCTGCGGGCGGCGGCGATCGAGACCGGTTTCGGCACCTCCTCGAGGTTGGGGTGCAGCAGGTAGACCTCCGGTGCCTGACCCAGTGCGGTCATGCCTTTGAAGGACTCCCGATTTGAGCGGTCGATGGAGAAGATGTTGGAGCCCAGCTTCTCCTCGTAGAACAAGAAGAAGATCTGAGACCCTTTGATCTTGAAACCCTCGGGGAGCTCCTGCGGGTTGTAGAGCCACACCTCGGTGCCGCCCTCGACCGCGTCAGTTCCGCCCTGGGTCGATCCGGCCGTGGGCACCGTCTGAGCCGGTCCGCGAACCTGACGGCTTTCGGGACGCCCCATGAGGATCAACACCCGCCCGCGATCGCTGGTCGCACCGCGGTGATTCTTGGCGCCGAAATTCTCGTCGGCAAAACGGACCTTGGCCTCGAACTCCGCCTTGAACGCGTTGTATGCGCCGGTGAGCTCGGGATTCCGACGGGCCCAGAAGAGCTCAATGAAACGCTCCGCAGCCTCGTCCGTGTTGATCTTGGCCCACTCCTTCTTTTCCTTTTTGGTGAGCAGGAATCCCTCGGGACCCTTATCCCAATCGGCATACTCGGCGCTCAGTTGGGCTTCCGCCAGCGGCGCCGCCGACAACCCGATCATGAAAATGAGAAAAAAGATGAGAAACGCGTGACGCATGAGGCATCCTCCCTTCCCCGGAACGAGGAGTTTATTTTACTCCTGCTCGTTGCGGCCGTCATCCTTGAGACTGGGGTCAGCGGAGCCAGTGACCCACCGCTACCCCGACAAAGGTCGCCGTCGCATAACCGAGAGTGCCGCACAGTATCGCCGGAATCACGAGCGCCTCCCAGCGGCGGGCCACGGCCATGGCGGCCGCCGAGGTCGGCCCGCCCATGTTGGCGTTGGACGCGATGACGATCTCGGCAAGATCCAGCCGCAGGATCTTGCCGGCAACGAGGATGAACATCAGATGGACCGTCAAGATGGCGATGGCGAAGACAAAAAGCATCGCGCCATGGTTGATCACGAGCACGATGCTCGCCGAGGCTCCGATGGCGGCAAAGAACACCTGCATCAGCAGGACGCCGATCTCGTGCGCCCCGGCCAGCTCTCCCAACCACTGCGGAAATACAGTCGCCAGAGCGACGATCAGGGCGGTGACGAAGAGAATCCCGCTCGAGGCCATGCCGAGCGCCTCCGCCAACCCGTAGCCCATCGCGCAGACGGTAGCGGCCACGGCGAGCGCCGATGCCATACCGCCCACCGAAATTCGTTGTGTCTGTCGATCGACGGCCTCGACATGGTTCTCCTCCACCCGCTCGACAAAGCGTCGCCGCAACCATGGCAGAGAGGGCAGTGCGAAGAGGACCAGGAAGTACAGCGTCATCGCCAGGTTGTCGGCCGCGACGCCGGCTGCGAGCAGATCGCCGGACCGCAGGCTGAGCGCTTCAGCAGCCGCCATGTAGTTGAGCGAGCCACCGACATAGGTGGCGCAGAAGATCCCCGCGAGCTTCCATCCCTCGGGGCCGAGGGGTACCACCTGAAACGCGACCCAGGTGCCGCACACCGTGCCGACCGCCCCGGCGGCGAAGGCGATGAGCGTCGGACCAGCTTCACGGAGGATCCGCCGCAAATCCGCCTTGAACAGGAGCAACGGAATCGCCAGCGGCACGAGGTAGGACCAGACCGCTCCGTAAGCGGGCGCGTCGGCGGGAATGACCCGCAGGTTCGACAGCACAAAGGTCGTACCGATGGCCACTACCGCCCCCGACAGCTTCGACCCCCAACGGGTCTTTTCGGCCCACAGGCCAAATGCCCCGGCGGAAAGTAAAACGGCCCACAAAGCCCAGTCTTGATCGGGGGCGATGAGCGTTTGCATAGTGGGGGAGAGTAGCAGACCCGTCTCCGTGCCCGTCTCCGTCTCCGTGCCCGGCGGGACGGATTCAAGATGCGAGAGGCGAGATCGTTGATTCGATGATCTGTCATTTCGAGCGAGGCCTTTGGCCGAGTCGAGAAATCTGTGAGGACGGTGAAGAGATATCTGCGTCCATCTGCGTGATCTGCGGGCTTCTCGTTTGGGGTGGTGGGTGGAGGCTCTGCGCCTCCGCGTCTCTGCGTCTCTGCGTTTCTTTCGGGCGGGCGGACGCCGTGGTTTGAACCTTGTGCTATTTGTGAGGGCGGCCTGTCGGGAGCGGGAACGGGAGAAAAGAAAACGCCCCGACGAATCGGGGCGTTTCTCAAAAGACTTCCCGGCGGCGACCTACTCTCCCACACCTCAGGGGTGCAGTACCATCGGCCCTGAGGGGCTTAGCTGCCGAGTTCGGAATGGGATCGGGCGTTTCCCCCACGGTATGGCCACCGGAAAAAACTAAACAACCTCAACCGAGTCGCGTCGCGCGCAAACGAAGAATCAGAAAACTCAAATAATATGTGGTCAAGCCGCACGACCGATTAGTACGGGTTAGCTCCACGTGTTGCCACGCTTCCACATCCCGCCTATCAACCAGGTGGTCTACCTGGGGTCTTTAGGGGCTTGCGCCCGGGACACCTCATCTTGGAGTGGGCTTCCCGCTTAGATGCTTTCAGCGGTTATCCTTTCCGAGCATAGCTACCCAGCTGTGCCACTGGCGTGACAACTGGTGCACCAGAGGCTCGTCCATCCCGGTCCTCTCGTACTAGGGACAGATCTCCTCAAGTCTCCTACGCCCACGGTAGATAGGGACCGAACTGTCTCGCGACGTTCTAAACCCAGCTCACGTACCGCTTTAATCGGCGAACAGCCGAACCCTTGGGACCTGCTTCAGCCCCAGGATGCGATGAGCCGACATCGAGGTGCCAAACCCTGCCGTCGATGTG
>CBDTWX010000207.1:0-9287 GCA_965364305.1 uncultured Thermoanaerobaculia bacterium | reverse complement strand
CGTGATTCGCCGTCCGTAGTAGACGCCTGGTGAGAAGTACGGGCTAGCCCGGACTCTTCACCAATCTTCGGCTGCAAGGCCCGATGCACCGCACCCAGCGCCGTTTTCTCGCCTCGGGGTGCTCGACGTACTGTCACGTACGCCTCCGCGCCCCTCGGGTCGAAAACGACCCTGGGCACGTCACCTCGAACCTTTCGCTTCGAACGCTGGTGAATAGTCCGGGCTAAAAACGGCGCCGATAGAGACATCGGCAATGGTTACGATTACGAGCACGAGCACGAGCACGAGCATGAGCGCGAGCACGGAAGCGGAAACGAAGATCGGGGAATCACACCGCGAAATCTGCGGCATCTGCGGTGACTTCTTCGGGAGGGTGGGTGGATCCATCATCCAGAATCCAGCATCGAGCACCTACTCGACCGGGCACGGAGACGGAAACGGAGACGGAGACGGAGACGGGACCGGGTCTGGTCACTTCCCCGGATAGTACCCCGAGATAGTGTTCACCTGTGCCTCCGGATCGGTGACCCTGACCTCGATTGCGCGGAACTGCTCGGGGGGCTTGTCCGACGGCGAGGTGTACCACAACAGGTACTGCGATCGCAGAAGCTCCGCGATCCGCGCATAGACCGCCGGCAGTTCTTCCACCTGCTTCGGGAAGAAGGCCTCGCCACCAGTCTCGTTGGCAAGTGCCTTCAGAATCCTGCGACTTGAAAAGTCGAGCTTCCCGATCCCGAGACCGATCGAGAAGATCGGGATGCGCATGGTGTGGGCAAACCGCTCGGCCACTCGCCAATCGGTACGCGAGGTCGTGTCCTCTCCGTCGGTAAGGAGTACTACCGCCTGCCGGCCCCTGCGCCCGCGGAACTGCTCTAGCGATCTGACGACCGCGTCGTGCAGCGACGTACCGCCTTCGGGCTGGACCAGATCGAGATCACCGACCAGAGCGCTGATATTGTCGGTCCAGTTGACCTGCACCTTGGCATCCCAGGAAAACCGTATGAGCACCGCCTGATCCCCCTCTTCGAGGAGCTCGTCGGTAAAGCCGCGCACCGCTGTTCGCACCTTCGGAAAGTCTTCGATCATGGAACCCGATGTGTCGACCGCGATCGCGAGCGACAGGGGAAGGTCTTCGGTCGTTCCAAAACCCTCGATCTCGACCTTTTGTTGATCCTCCAGGACTGTGAACGCCGCCTCTTCCAGGCCCACGACCGGCATCCCGTTCGCGTCGAGGACCACCACCGGCAGCTCCACAACCTCGACCCGAACGGAGCCGACAAAACCGCCGCCGCCGCCGAGGGTGTAGACCGCGTCGCCCCGGCCACCCTCTGAGTCGACGACCTCGGCGGAGAGGATCGCGGCCTGTTGCATCTTCGCAACGTCGACCTCTACGACGCACGGGCAGGTTGCCCAGCGAGCGACCAGCTCGGCATCGAGGTTGAGGCTGACCTGGTGGATGTCGTTTTTTGCGCTGACCGCCACTGTGACGGCGCGTTTCCCGCCGGCAATGGAGGATTCGGGGGCCAGCAGAATCTCGACGCCGATCTGACCGGATGGGTTGTTGAGCACGATGGCGTCCTCACCCAGGTAGTTCCCGTCGGCATCCGTGGCCACCGCGCGCACATGGGTGCGTCTGATGATCTCGCCGAGTGGAATCGAAATCGTCCACGGCGGGCGATTGCGGCGGCCGAGCTGCTCGCCGTCGTGGAAGAACTCTACTGAGGCGGTGGTGTCGGGCGCCTCGACCTCGAGCTGGACTGCGCCGAGACCGCCGAGGTTGGGTGGCGGTTTGAATGCCACTCCTCCCTCGCGCGGGGGTGTGAGATCGAGTGCCACGGCGTCAATCGGGGCTCCGTCGGGCGCCTCGAAGGGCTCATTCATCTCGGGAACCTCGATCTCGCCGAGCCACACACCGGAGTTGACCCCGTTGAGCGTGGTGACCTGAATGAGCAGCTGGTAGGTGCCCGGGTCCCACTCACGGTAGAGCATCGCGCTACCATCGGGCTCCATGACGACCACTGCGCTCTGCCGGTCGACGATTTCTTCCCCCACACGGAGGGTCGTCACGACGCGGAGCCGCTCGCCGGCGCGCTCCCGGTCTTCCGGCGCAAGCTGAAAGACGGTGCCCATGACCGTGCCGTCGGATCCTCGACCCAGCGCCTCGACGTGGGCGATGAGGGCCAGCGGGGTACCCTGCGCGGAGACGAGGGCTGCCGCCAACAGCGGAATCAGGATTAGCGAATGTCTGGGTTTCATGTATGACCTCGACTCTTTTTTTCCGTGTCCATTTCCAACGAGACCGGCGGATATGGCGACGTTCGGCCTCAGAACCGATCGTATCGTCCCGAAAGTCTAACGTTCCATCGTGAGGTTGTATTCACCAACCCTCTACTGCTGTTGGCCGGTGCACGCCGGCTGGTTTCGTGCCGAAGCGACAAAATCCTTTGGAGCGGCTGCTCGCCACCGCGGGTGGCTCATCGTTTCACCTTCAGAGGTGCGCGTACAACCACCTCCTGATTCTGACCGGAGACATACAGGACCTCGAATTTTCCGGGCCTGAACGGTGCGGCGAGGCTCAGCGGGCTGCCGAGAGAAGTGTAGGACCAGTCGATGTATCCGCGCCGGTTGGATGCCTCCCCAATGATGGCGATAAAATCCCCCCGGCCAGGTGTGCCGCTCCACTCTACCTCGAATCGGGTGCCGGCCTCGACAACCGGTGGGAAGCTCAGACTCACCTCGGCCGCGGTGACGGTCAACGGCTCCCGGGCCAGCAGCGCGCCGTCTGAGGATCTCACGTATCGAATTTCGTATTGGCCCGGGTCCTGCGGAGCTCGCAGAGGCAACGGGTTGCCGATATCGGTAGGCTGCCAGTTGATGTAGGCCCGATTCTGCGAGTCCGGAACTGAGATGCTCAGGTAGTCCTGGGGGCCGTTCGGACCGGTCCACTCGACCATGAACTCCTCTCCGGGCTCAAGCTCGGTCGGGGCGCTCAAGGTCGCCAGGACCTCGTAGACCTCGATGCTCGTTCGCGAGAGAGTCCGTCCCAGACCGGTGACGTAGCGGATTTCATAGGCGCCCGGAACCATCGGTGAGTTCACCGTGATCGGGGCCCCGGATCCTGTCGGAATGCACACTTCATCTCCTTCCACGGATTCGTCTCCAGCGCTGATGATGATGTGATCGCCGGCCAAGTTCGGACCCTGCCAGGAGATCTGCATCGGCGTCCCGTTCTCGATCTTTTCGGGGAGATCGATGGAGACCTTGGTCTGGCCGCACTGGAAGGTCCTTCTTCCGAGAAGCTGCAGTACTCCTTGGTCGATCTCGCTGACCAGACGGACCTCGAGTTCTCGCATCGTCTCGGGCATCCGCAGAGACAGTTGGCCCGACCGCCCAGCGGTTGGCTTCCTGACGAGGTACGAGCCAAGCGGTGATCCGGCGATCGCGACCGTCACCCAGGCCGGGTCGTCAGCGGCGTCCCAATAGTGTATGTAAGCGTAATCGCCCGCCGCCGGGCGTTCGGGTGCTACAACGAGGGTGACGTATGGGCTGGCCCTCAGGTCCAGTTGAATCGCGCCCTCGATATCGCGGTGGATGATTCCGGCCACCTCGATCGGTTCGAACGTTGGAATTGTGATCGTCCCCCGATACCAGCCCGCCGGGAGTCGGAGCTGGGTCGACCCGTTCTCGACCGTTTTCAGCCATTCCTCGCCGGCCACGCCGCGTTCGAGAGAGATCTCTGCGTTACTCACCGGCACCCCACCTCGAGTGACTTGCACTGCAAGCTGTTGCGGATAGGCGGGCGGGCGATCGCCTCGGAGGACTGCCCACTCAACGGATGGAAGCAGGGTGCTGGTGGTCGTTACGTTTCGGGTGCGGGCAACGAGGGCGAACGAGTCGGCCGTTTCGCGATTCATGGACAGGCCGACGACCCGTACCGTAATTTCAGCATGGCTCTCTGCAAGCTCGCTGAGCAGCGACTGGAGGTTTCCGTGACATGTGTCGTCGCCCGCCGTGACGATGACGATTCGCCCTCCGGCCGATCCGTCCGAGATGTCGTCGAATGCCGCCCTCACGGCTTGCACCAACGGGCGCCGACCGCGGGGGAACAAATCGGCGAGAGTGTCGCGCCACACACCGGCATCAACCTCTCCGATCGGAATGAGCAGCCGAGTGTCGTCGCACGAGAGGTCCTCGGTCATATCCCGATGGCCGCCGACCAGACGAAGACCGATTCGGGTCCCGTCGCCGCGCGCATCGGTTGCGACCGCAAATGCGATCAGCGCTTCCCGCAGCACGACAAATCTCGGCAGGTCGTGACCGGCCGCACGCCACATTGCTGCCGAGTTATCGACGATGATCTCGACCCGCTCTGTAGCGTGACAGACAGAGGTCAGGAGCAGGCCCAACGTTGTCGTCACGAGTGCACGTCTCATGCCCATGTCGTGCAGGAGTGTACACAGGCCGAATGCATGATCTTCGTGTGGCGTCGACCGAGTGCGGCGAAATGCCTTGTCCCGAGGAGTTTTCGCAGCCGCCGCCATTGGCGAACCTCGGACGTTTGACGAGCTCTCATCGAGAAAAAAACCGCCCGCCGGATGGCGGGCGGTGTGTTCGGCGTGCAGGTGAGTGAAGGAGCTACTGTTCTTTGAGAGCGGCCAACAGATCGAGCATCGCCTTCTTGCCGTCGGAGAAGAACATCAACGTGTTGTCAGCCGCGAAAAGCGGGTTGGGGATGCCGGCGAAGCCCGGGCTCAGGCTGCGTTTGATCACCACGACCGTCCGCGCCTTGTCGACGTCAATGATCGGCATGCCGGCAATCGGGCTCGATGGATCGGTACGGGCCACCGGGTTGACCACGTCGTTGGCACCGAGCACGATCGCGACGTCGACCTGCTCAATCGTCGGGTTGACCTCGTCCATCTCCTTGAGCTTCTCGTAGGGCACATCGGCTTCGGCGAGGAGCACATTCATGTGGCCTGGCATACGGCCGGCCACCGGGTGAATGGCGTACTCGACATCGATGCCCTTTTCTTCGAGGAAGTTGGCTACGTCGCGGACCGCGTGCTGCGCCTGCGAAACCGCCATCCCGTAGCCGGGGACGATCGACACGCGTTGGGCAATCTCGAGGGTCATCGCAACCTCTTCGGCCGATGCCGCCTTGACATTCTTGTAGACCTCGTCGGCATCCGGGGTGTCGGCAGTCGGGCCCATCGTGCCGAAGAGCACGTTGGCCAACGATCGATTCATCGCTTTGCACATGATTTTGGTCAGAATGAGTCCAGATGCGCCGACCAGAGAACCGGCGATGATCAACACCGTGTTGTTGATCACAAATCCCGTGGCGGCTGCGGCAAGACCCGAGTAGGAATTCAGAAGGGCGATCACCACCGGCATATCGGCGCCGGTGAGCACCACGCCCAGGACACCCGCGACGCCTACCAGCACCCAAAAGAGGACCGTGTTCGCCGGGTCGAGCACGAGCAGGACACCGAGTCCAACCGATGCGATGGCCGAAAGGCCCTTGAGCAGGTTCATTCCAGGGAAGCGGTCCTTCTTGAGCAACAACATCCCGGCGATGAGTACCATCGAAGCCAGGAAGACGATGGCGAGAGGGCTGAATCCGAGGATCTGCCCGTACCAGATACCGGCGGCTGCCACGATCACGGAAAAACCGTACTTGATGATCTTCTGCCAGGTGTAGAGCTTCCACTTGACGCACAGAAACTCGGCCAGCTTGCCGAATGCCACGTAGGAACCGAAGAAGGTGACCGAACCGATGATTCCGGAGAGCACGGTGGCCACCTTCATCTGCATATCGCCGGCGGCCGCGCCGGCGCCGACAGCGTTGAAGGTCGCGATCAGGGCCGAGCCGGCAACCAGCACCGAGGCGCCGCCGCCGAAACCGTTGAACAGACCGACCATTTCCGGCATCGCGGTCATCTTCACCCTGAGCGCGGCAATTGCGCCGATCAGCGAGCCGATGCCGATGCCGAGGATAATGTAGGTCCAGTCCCATCTGCCGCTGGCCAGGGTGGCGACGATGGCGAGCACCATGCCGAGGGCGCCGAGCTGGTTGCCCCGAACGGCGGTCCTGGGGTGAGCGAGCATTTTGAGGTCGAGGATGAAGAGGATCGCCGCTATCAGATAGACGATGTTGGTGATGTTCTGCATATCCATTGCTGAATCCCGCCTACTTCCGCTGGAACATCTTCAGCATGCGCCCCGTCACGAGGAACCCGCCGACCACGTTGATCGAGGCAAAGATCACGGCGACAAACGCCATGATCTTCGCCAGCTGATTGAAACCCGTCTGCCCCTCCATCACGCCGGCGAGAATCAGGGCGCCGATGATCGTGATCCCTGAGATCGCGTTGGAGCCCGACATGAGCGGGGTATGCAGGGTGGGTGGGACTTTTGTGATGATTTCGAAGCCGACGAAAATCGCCAGCACGAAGACGGTTATGAGCATGACCAGGCCACTCATGTCACTCGCTCCCTTCGCTCGAGGCACCCATCGCCTCGAGGATTCTCGGATTGACCACCTTGCCGCCCCGGGTGATGAGCGTGCCCTCGGTGATCTCGTCCTCGGTGTCGATCTTGAGCTTGCCCTCGTCCACCAGATGGAGGAGGAAGGTGGCGACGTTTTTGGCGTACATCTGGCTGGCGTGAAACGGGATGGTCGTCGGGATGTTGATCGGGCCGATGATCTTGACTCCGCCCTCGATGACGTCTTCCCCCGCCTTGGTGAGCTCGCAGTTTCCTCCGCGTTCTGCAGCGAGATCGACGATGACCGATCCGGGGTGCATCCCCTTGACCATCTCTTCCGTCACGAGAATCGGAGCTTTTTTGCCGGGAATCGCCGCCGTCGTGATGACGACATCGCTCGCGGCCACGACCGAGAGCATCATCTCCCGCTGTTTGCGATAGAAATCCTCACCGAGCTCCTTGGCGTAGCCGCCGGAGTCCTCGGCGGTACCGGTCTCGAGCTCGAGCTCGACGAACTTACCTCCAAGGCTCTCCACCTGCTCCTTGACTGCAGGACGGACGTCGTAGGCCTCGACGATCGCGCCCAGCTTTTTGGCCGAAGCGATGGCCTGAAGTCCTGCGACGCCGGCTCCGACCACGAAGACCTTTGCCGGTGCGATGGTGCCTGCGGCGGTCATCATCATCGGAAACATCTTGGGCAGCTCGTTGGCGGCCAGGAGCACCGCCTTGTAGCCGGCGATGGTGGCCATCGACGACAGCACATCCATGCTCTGGGCGCGAGTGATGCGGGGCATCATCTCCATCGAGAAGAGAGTCGCACCCTTTTCCGCAAGTGCCTTGTTGGAGTCATGCTCGGTCAGCGGTTCGCACATCCCGACGATCACCTGTCCGTCGCGAATGTGTTCGAGGTCTGCGCGACCCTCCTCCGGATTCGCGCCGAGGGCCCGAACCTGAGCGATCGCATCGGCCTTTTCGAAGACCTCCGCTCGAGTGGAGACCACCTTGGCCCCCTTGGCGCTGTACTCCTTGTCGAGGAAGCCAGCGGCCTGTCCGGCCCCACCCTCGATCATCACCTCGATGCCAGCCTTGGCCAGCTGCGGCACGAGAGCGGGAACCATGGCGACCCGGGCTTCATTCGGGAAGCTTTCTTTGACGATTCCGACGATCATATATGCATCCCTTCTACGGTGTCCGATCCATCGGGATCGTGACCACCATGTGTGTGCGGAGGAGGTCGGAAGAGAGGAACCCACCGCGTGCCCAACCCGCCGAAGACGGTTCAAAAAGCTGGGCCGACTCCACCGTCGCAGGATGCTACCACTTCCTATTCCCAAGGGAAAGAGCTCTTGAGAGGAAATTCACAAGCGGCACGTTACAATTGCACTCAATCGATGAATCGGCCCGTTCACGGTTTCCGTGATCGCGGATCTCGCCATCGAAAAACAGAAATTGGGGTCCGGGATCTTGGGAGCAGAAATGACGGTGCGTGCATTCGTCCTTGGTGGCGTTCTCTTCATCTTCTTCCCGTTCGACGCCTCAGCACAGGAGGGTGAGCGGCGGGGCGAGATCGGCATACAGATCGGGGTTCGCAAGACCGGTGATGACATCCTTCCGGAAGGCGACAACGGACTCGGATTTGCCTACGGCGTCGAGGGAGCGTGGGCGTTGAACAAAAAGTGGGCGCTCTTTGGAGATCTGAACATCTCGACCCACGACAGCAAGCTCTTTTGTCGGGAGACGGTGAACTGCAACGCTCTCACTCCTGAGTCGAAGCACAAATTGCTCTCGGGCGGAATCGAACGTCGGTTCAAGCCCGGGGTCAAAGGGGGACAGTGGGTTCTTGGTGGGGCTATCGGGTATATGGACCTCGAGTGGCGTGGTGTCCAGGTTCACCACGGACTCGTCTCACTGAGCTTTGGCCGCCGCAGCAGGCTCGGGCCAGGTGCTCTCCGTTGGTGCGTCCGGGTCGAGACCGGATTCAGTGGTCGTACCGATCCTCAGCTGTGGGGCGCCCTCGACAAGGCCAGCATTACCAATGCGGTTTTCTTGGTCGGCTGGGGACACGGCTTTGGCCGAAGATTTTGATATGTAAGGGCTGGAATCCCGCTGATGCGACACATCATCGTTACCCGGTTTTCGGTACCACGGGTCGGTGACCCGGCGAACGAGCGGCGCCACGACGACCGCGAGTGGCTCGACCGAAGGCTCCGTCTATTTCGGCGGTATTTCGTCCCGAGCGTTGGCCGTTTCGACGTGCCCGTCATTCTTCTCTGTTCCTCGGAAAGTGCGTCCCACGTGGCTCTCAAGGTCAATGATCTGGAATGGATCGAGGTCGTTGAACAGGATGACTGGTATGGGGGCTGGCAAGGGTCGGACGACCAGATCGTGACCCGCATGGACTCCGACGACGCTATCCATCGGGATTGGTTCGCTGCCGTCGAGCAGGCGCCGCCCGACGCCGAGGTGTGCTGTACCAGGACATTTCTGCGCTTTGACCCCTCTGCACGGCGGCTCTGTTTCTACTGGCGGTCCCACCCGTCGCCACTGGTCGCATTCCGCGAGGGGAGGAATCCCTTTGCCCACGACCATTCCGAGCTCGAGCGCCATTATCGCGTCCACCGGATCAAGGGACCCTTCTTGGTGCAGATCTTTCACGGCGGCAATGTCAGTAGCCGCCGACCCCCCTGGTACCGCCCTCGGGTGTCGCTCAAGCGACTCGAGGATTTCGGAATTGCCTAGCCCGGACGATTCACCAGCGTTCGAAGCGAAAGGTTCGAGGTGACGTGCCCAGGGTCGTTTTC
>CBDTWX010000206.1:0-9311 GCA_965364305.1 uncultured Thermoanaerobaculia bacterium | reverse complement strand
ATGAAGGTTGGGTACTCCATCCCGCCGGCCCCTTCGGCTCCATCGGGCGGGGACACGACGGTCAACTGCGGGTAGGGATAGACGCCGAAGCGAAGACCGAACCAGGCTATCGCGAGACGGGCCGAACGCACCATACGTGGCGCCAGCTCAAGCTGCGCCCGGGGCACGACGAGCCTCAGACGCATCGGTGGCAGCTCGAGCTCGGCGGCACTCAGCCCGAGCAGTGATCGTGCACGCTCAAGCCACACCATCGGCACGTCCCGTCCGGGCTCGAAGTCGGCCTCGATCACCTCCATCATCTCGGACGGTGCAGCAGTCCAAGCGAAATCGTGCACCCTTTCGGCGCGATAGACCACCGTTTGCAGACCCCCCTCGGCCTGTGCACTGTCGATCTCGATCCCGGTCGCGCCGAGGACCCACCCCTCGGGAATCGTCATCGCCACCCGGTAGTCGCCGAAATCGGCAAAGAACTCGGACGAGGCGTGAAACTGGTGGCAGTTCCAGCCCGCCTCCTCCTCGAAGACGGCGATCTTGGGAAACCACTGGCCGACGAGGTGGAAGTCACCGACGAAACCGGTGCGCGCGATGATCCACGGCAGCTGGGCTTCGAACGAGATGTCGATCTCGATCGCGTCGCCGGGGCGGACCTCGCGCGGCAGCTCCACCCTGGCCGCGCTGAAGTCCTTCGGGTTTCCGTCGTCCGGCCGCACGAACTCGATCTCGGGCAGAAGATCCGTCCCGTCATCGAAGGTCAGGCCGTCGATGCGAATCCAACCCCAGTCGCCACGGTCCACGGCCCAGCCGCGCAACGACGAGCCCAGCAGCTCACGCATGAAGGTGGTTTCGGAGTTGGCAAAGGCGTTGAGATAGAGGTGAAGGTAGAGCTCGTTGGTGGACACGGCGGTGGTGTTGGTCCAATGGACGCGCTCGTGACCCTGCAAGCGATGGGTGTCCGGGTCGAGCACTACCTCGATTGAGTAATCGACGACATCCGCGGCGGCGACCGGCGCGGCGCTCAAGGCGACGGCGATCGCGACGTATACAACGAGCAGGCGAACGGGCCCTCGGGCTTTCCCCAGAATCACCCCGAGAGTGTACCCGAATGTCCTGAGACTGAAGTTGACTGGCCATTTGAGGGCAATGGCACTACATTAGGAGCTGGAGCAAATGTGCGACATATTCTCATCATCATTGTCCTGCTGATCTCGTCTTCCGTCTGCAGCGCTGGGGAGATCGGGTTTTCATTAAAGATCGACGAGGTTTCGCTCACGCCGAGGCTGGAACCGCCGGGGCCGAGACCGGACCCGAGGACCGAGGCGCGACGTGCGCAGTGGAACTCACCGATGGGACGGCTGATGCACAACTTCAACCAGCAACAGGCGTGGGTCATGCGCGGTACCATGCCGGGCGGCGAACGGGTGACCGGCGCCGCGGTCCGCATCAAAGCTCAGAACGGCCTACCATTACGGCTGATCGCCACCTCCTCGAGGGCGGCGGTCGATGTCTCGGAGCGCGAGGTGGCGGTGGTCCGCTGGCCGTGGGACGACACCGAGGGACCGGAGGTCATGGAGCTCGATGAGCAGCTGAGCGTGCTCCTGGGGCGCCGTCTGACCGAGCGTTAGAGCATCTCTTTGAGGTTCTTCGAGACCTTGAAGCGCACACTCTTTGACGGGGCAATCTCAATCACCTCGCCGGTGGCCGGGTTGCGGCCCGAGCGCGCGGGCCGTTTGGAGACCTGGAAGGTACCGAAATTCGGCACGGTCACCTTGTCGTCGGCCGCCAACGTCTCGCCCATGATCTCGAATAGGAGGTCGTAGGTCATCGCCACCTGGGTCTTGGCATAGCCGGTGAGTTCGGCCACCCGGTCCACGAGATCAGCCTTGCCTGCCATGTTTCCTCCTCGTCGGCGAGCTCGGTACGACCCTACCGCGGCTCCGCGGATGCGGTCAAGGCGGGCGGCTCGTGGAATAGACTCTGCCGCACCTTCAGTTGCAACCTTAGAATGGAAAGATGTCGACACCCCGACCGATATATCGTGCTGACCCTGGTCGTGCTTGCAGCCGCCGTCGCGGTCACAGAAGGAGGCGAAGAGATGATTCCCGTTGGAGAGCCATTTATCGATTTCGAACTCGAGGCCCACGACGGCTCCACCGTGTCGCGCGCCGACCTCGAGGGTCGCCCCTTCCTGCTCTTCTTCTATCCCAAGGCCGACACCCCCGGCTGAACGCTGGAGGCAACACGGCTGCGGGACAGCTGGAACGAGCTCAAGGAACTGGGAATCGCGGTGCTCGGCATTTCCTACGATTCACCCGATAAAAACCGGAAGTTTGCCGAGAAGAACTCTCTACCTTTCCTGCTACTTTCGGACAAGGACCACACGGTGGCAAAGGCGGTCGGGGCATCACGGGCTCTGATGCCCTTCGCCAGGCGAGTCTCCTACCTGGTCGATGAGAACGGCGTTGTCCTCAAGGCCTACCCAAAGGTCAGTCCGTCGAGCCACGCGCAGGAGGTGTTGGAGGATTATCGGGCTCTCTTGGTTGATCCCGGGTAGCAACCTCTCCAGTTTGCGCCCGCGTTCGTGCTCGTGCTCGTGCTCGTGCTCGTGCTCGTGCTCGAAAAGAACGTAGCTCAACCCACGGCGCCTACGACGCGCCCGACCGATCACGATTTCGAGCACCTCTACCTCGCGCAAGCGTTCGGATGCCGAGCACGAGCACGAGCACGAGCACGAAAATGGTTACCAAAAGAAAACCGGGGCCTGTCAGCCCCGGTTGAAATCGGTTTCAGATTCGGCTCACATCGCCACCTGATGCATATGCACATCCCGCTGCGGATACGGAATCGAGCAGCCGGCTGCCTCGAGGCCTTCTTTGAGGCTGTGCATCAGATCGAATCGAACCGTCCAGTAGTCCTCGGTCTTGCACCACGGGCGCACCACCAGATCGACTGAGGAGTCACCGAGGTTTGAAACCGCGATTCTCGGCTCGGGGTCGGCCAGCACGAGCTCGTGGGCGTTGACGATCGTACGGATCGTTTCAATCGCCGTCGGAATGTTGTCGTCGTACGAGACGCCCATGACGAGATCGATGCGTCGGGTGTCGTTGCCGTGGTAGTTGGAAATTTTCGATCCGTAAATCTGGGAGTTGGGGACGATGATCCGAATGTTGTCAGCGCTGTTCAAGTGGGTCGCAAAGATGCCGATTTCCATCACCGTGCCCGCCGCCCCACCGGCCTCCACCCAATGACCGAGATCGAAGGGTCGAAACACCAGGAGCATGACTCCGGAGGCGAAGTTGGAGAGGGTCCCCTGGAGAGCGAGACCGACGGCGAGACCCGCAGCACCGAAGATCGCCACCACTGACGTCGTCGCCACCCCGAGTCGGTTGAGGACGGCGATCACGACAACCGCCATCACACCGTAGTAGACCACCTTTGCCACGAACGGGACCAGGGTCGGGTCCACTTCACCACGCTCCAGACCCTTCCGAGTCAGCCGGCGGGCCCATCCGGCGACCACGCGTCCGACCACGAGTATGACGACCGCAGCGATCACCTCGAGGTAGTTATTGACCACCATCTCCCAGGCCGAGTCGAGCAGCTGTTGTACCTGTTCCATTAATCACTCCTCCGATTGAGCGGCTCAGGTAGCCGTAAGCTCCGAGGTACAGTGCGGGCAGCGCGTTGCTTTGATCGGGATCTCAGAAGCGCAGAAGCTGCAGTCCTTGGTGGTCGGCTCGGCCGCCGGTTCTTCTTCCTCACGCTTCATCGAGTTGATCGACTTGATCACAAAGAAGACGGCGAGGGCGACGATGAGAAAGCTGACGACGCTGTTGATGAAGAGACCGTAGTTGATGGTCACCGCGCCTGCCGCCTGAGCGTCCGCGAGAGCCGCGTAGGGGCCAGCCGGCGATCCCTGACTCGCCACGATAAAGAGGTTGGAAAAATCCACTCCACCGAGCAACAGACCGATCGGCGGCATGATGACGTCGCTGACGAGACTTTTGACGATGGTCCCGAAGGCGCCGCCGATGATGATGCCGACCGCCATGTCGACAACGTTGCCACGCATGGCAAACTCTTTGAATTCCTTGAACATCACTCCTCCTTTGTGGGTGTTTGAGTTCCAGTGTTCCAAGCTCGATAGGTCAGAAGTTGAAAACCACCGAGGCAGTCGAGGTAGTGTCGGTTTTGGCGGCGTCGCCGATCGGGTCGTTGCGATATCGCAGATCGTATCCGAACCTGAGAGCCAGCCACGAGTTGATGGCCGCCTCGATGGCGGTGATCGAGTTCAGCCTCCAGTCGGCCGAATCGTCGAAGTTCGGCAGATACACCAGGCGCTGGGTGAGCTTGGAGGTGGCACCGATCTGCCAGTCCCAGCTGAGACCCAGAAGACCACCGGCGAAGCTGATACTTTCGGTGACCAGGGTCGGCGCCGGCGCAACGGGAGAGATCTGATCCTCCCAGGTGTAAGTGAAACCACCGTCAAACGAGAGGAGATGGCGGTCGTTCTCGATCATCTTGTAGGTCGCGCCAAGCGATCCCACGGTCTGAGAATCGTAGCCGGCGAACGGGTCCCTGGCCCACGCCAGGCCGCCAAAAGCATCCCAGTGCTCGCCCAGCGCCCGTTTTGCTCGGGCAGAGATGACGAAGTTTTCCGCAGTTTTTTCGCCCTGATCGTCAGCGCGGTTGCCACGCATGGCGAGGGTGAGACCCCAGGGCTCCGGCTTGCGCTCGAGCCCGAAGTCCATTCCGATCGACGACGTGTCGGTGTTGCCGCTGGTGGCGACCCAGGAGAGACCAAGAGATCCCTTCCAGGCCGATTCCTTCTCCTCCTCCTCCGTCTCCTGAGCGTACGCCGGCACGCTTCCGACCACACAGATCAAACTCAACGCCAATAGCATTCGTTTCATGTAAACGAACCTCCTCCGCTTTGCTGTTTCTCCCGGATCGAGCTTTGAGCGCCTTTCGGGAATCGCAGCACTGTACCAAAACAGGCCAAATAATCAACAATGCCGTTCTCCCGACGGTATACTTTTATCGTGCCCACTACAGGATTCTCGTTTTGAAGCCCGGAAGGGTTTATGTCGCAACCGAGTCGGCGGGACCGATCGCTCGGTTGGTGGCGATCGCGGGAGCAGTCGCGGCAGGTCTCGCTGTCGCTGGGCTTCAGTACGCAGTGCAGTGGCAGGGTGACCGAACGGAGTATCTCCTCCTCGCCGGAGTGAACGCATTCCTGGCCTCTCTCGCGACGTGGTTCTTCCACATTCGCTGGCGGCTCCTCGGAGATCCCTTCGACCGGCGGGTGCAATACGTCTTTCTGCCGATCGCGTGTCATTTCCTCCTGTTGTTGACGTTAGAGGCTCTGGTCTCGTCGACGGTCACCGTCGACGCGGTCGCCGGCTTCTCATGGGTCATTTCGCAGACGCTCGCGGCTGCCGTGCTCCTCCTCACATTCAGAGGTGGAAGAGTACAAGGTGCTGGAAGACGGGTGTTACGGACCATCGGCGCTGTGGCTATCGCGTTCGCCGTCTGGGCGATTATCGACTTCCTCGAAGCCCGCGGGTTGGTGCGTGGGATCGGTCCGCTCGAGACTGGTCTTGCGACCGTGTTTTTCCTGGCCGCCGTCATTCCAATGGTCGGCGGGCGCGACCAGCGTCAGCCGCGAGAAGTCTGGCTGGGCTCCGCATTCTTTCTGACCGCCATCGCCCACATGGACCTCGCATGGTCCAGACAGCCGTATGACAGCCCGTTCATGTGGGGATTCGTGCTGATCGGCCTGAGCCTCGCAACTCCGACCATCGGCGCGGTTTTCGAAAACGTTACGCTGCTGGAGTCTCAAGCCGCGCTTTCTGATCACCTGAAAAAGCTGCGGCGCCGAACCGAGATTCTCCTCGACGCACTGCCGGTCCTCGTGCTGTCGGTCGACCGAGCCCGCAATATTCGCTATGCCAACCGGGAAGCCAGCACCTTGTTCGCGCTGCCTCACGGCGCCGAGGGTGTCGACCAGGGGACGGATTGGCTGAAGCGGATCCACGCCAACCATCGACCTCAGGTCTATGCCGCCATCCCATCGGTGCTCGAGGGCGGCCGAGGATCCTGGGATGAGATGGTCAGAGTGGAGGATCCCGATGGCGAGGTCCACTGGCTCAGCATCCAAATGCAGCCGGTGGCCGATCCTGTGGTCAACGAAACACTGATTCAGGTGGTTGCGGCCGATGTCACCGATGTGCATCTCGCCCGCCGCGCCGCCGAGCGCCGCCAGTCGCGCCTCGCCTTCTTGTCCAATCTCGCGCAAACCCTCGCGGGCGAGGTTGAAGAAAAACGAATTCTCGAACACTTCCTTGAGACCGGACAGGCGCTGACGACGATTCGGTCGTTGCTGCTCTACCGACCGATAATGGAGGACAGCGGTCTCCAGCTCATCGCCGGCACGGGGCCCGGCACCGAGATCTTCGAACGAGATCGATATCGGGTCATCACCGCCGGAGATCATCCGTGCTGGGCCGCCTTTCACGGAGGAGTTCTTCGCTCCGTTCCGGCCTCCGACTCTCTGCCGAAAGAGCTCTCCGAATGGCTCGCCTCCAAACATGAGATTCAGCACCTCACCTATCTTCCCTTGACGGCGGCGGGCCGCTCGGCCGGTGTGCTCGTCGCCACCTCGGTCGGGCCGCTCGACCTGTCGGTTGACGACGTCGATCTCCTGACTCAGGTTGGCTTCCTTCTTGGCGGTGCGATATCACAGGCACAGCTCGTGCGGGAGCTCGACGAGCAGAGGGCGGTGGCGTTCGAGGCATCGAGGCTCAAATCCGAGTTCCTCGCCAACACGTCTCACGAGCTGCGGACGCCGCTGACCGCCATCCTCGGTTTTCTTCGCCTCATCATGGATGGGGCAGTCGAGGACCCGGAGAAACAGCGGGAGTTCCTGACCATCGCCCACGAGTCGGCCGAGACCCTCCTCAACATCATTAACGACGTGCTTGACCTCGCCAAGATCGAGGCCGGAAGGTTGGAAATCCAATTCGCTCCGGTGCCGGCGCGAACCGTCCTCGAGGACGTGAGGACTCTCTTCAAACATCAGATGAAGAGTAAAGGCCTGAAGTTCGAGATCACAGGCACCGATCGGAATCTCGTCCTCTGGGGAGATACCGACCGGACCTCCCAGGTGCTCACCAACCTCCTCTCGAACGCCATGAAATTCACCGATCGAGGCGGCACGATTGCGATCTCGTGTGACAGGCAGAACGGCGAGATCGTTTTCACGGTCGAGGACAACGGGATCGGGATTGGCGCCGAGGAGCTGGAAAAGATCTTTTCGTCGTTCTATCAGGTCGACGGAACAACCACTCGCCAGCGTGGCGGGACCGGTCTCGGTCTGACGATCTCGAAACGCCTCGCCGAGCTCATGGGGGGCTCCCTCTCTCTCGATAGCGGGGGCGAAGGTCGCGGCGCGATCGCCCGCCTGACGCTGCCCGAGTTTGCGGCGGAACTCCATGGCACCAACCCGGAGATTCGCCTTCCAGGCTGATCCAACCAGCCGCCAGATTCTCGATGCTGGATTCCTGATACTCGATGTTGGTGCTCCTGCTCGTGCTCGGGCTCGATGACCTCTTCGAAATAGCAATCGAGGCTGAAGCGGAAGACGTGAACATCGGCAAGAACCAGCGGCAGGGACAGCAACAGCGGCAGCAATCAGGAGCAGCGACAGGATACAGCGGCAGTCGTCAGCGGGAGTATTCAGCAATCTGGACAGCGACAACAAACAGGTTTGGGGTCGGCGGATCACGGGAGCGCCATTCCGAACCCCCCACCCAGATCCTTCGTTCGCCGGGCTCACTCAGGATGACGAATTGAACGGGCGTTGCCTCAATCTGTCATCCTGAGGAAGGCGAAGCCTGACGAAGAGCCTGCCCTGAGCGAGGCCATTGGCCGAGTCGAACGGGATCTGGACGGGCGGGTGGAAATTCCTCATTCCTCATTCCTCATTCCTCATTCCTAATACTCTCCCGCACCCCCCTCCCCTGGACTCCCTTGAAACGTCCCTATATCATTCCCCACCAGGAATCCCGGTCGCTCGACGCTGCCGTGAACCTTTGGACTCAAGATGCGTGTATGCCGATCAGCCTCCGTTCTTCGGATCGCATGGAAACGGCAGCGGCCACGAGGTATTGTTGGCCAAGCGTTCAAACGCTCAAATCTGATACACCACCACCTATCGATCCCACTCCAGACAGCAATGACTACGGCGTTACGTTATCGTCGTGAGCGCTTGACATGCCGTAGAATTTCTGTATATTCCTAAATGGTTATGTAGAGATAGAGGAGTTTGAACATGCGGACCTCCACTCTCACGATCGCGATTCTGGCGCTCACAACGACCAGCCTCGGCGCCCAGAATCTCACTCTCGACGAGGCCGTAGCGACGGCGCTGGCCAACAACCACGAGGTGCGGGCAGCGAGCGAACGCGCCGCCGCATCAGCCGAAAGGCTCGCGGGGGGAAAGAGTCATCGTCTGCCGAAGATCGGTCTCAGCGAGAGTTTTGTGTACACCGACAATCCCGCCGAGGTCTTTGCCCTGTCCTTGAACCAGGGCCGATTCGACATCCAGGAGTTCTTTCTCTCGGATCCAAACAACCCGGATCCACTTTCGACCTGGATCACCCGCGTTGACCTGACGCTTCCCGTCTACACCGGCGGTAAGCTGTCGGCACGGATTGGCCAGGCGCGATCGATGGCCACGGCGGAAGAACACTCCTACGCCCGCACTCGCGAAAAGGTGGCATTCGAAACGATCACTGCGTACGTCAACCTGGCCAAGGCTCGTGAGCACGAGGCGTTACTTCAGAAAGCGCGGGCAACGACGGCAGAGCACGTCCGGTTGGCGGAGCAATATGCCGCTCAGGGGATCATCCTGGAGGCCGATGTGCTCCAGGCGAAGGTCTACCTCTCGCAGATGGATGATCTTCTGACCCAGGCGTCGAACGGCGCCCGGCTCGCCCAGGCGGCGCTCAACTTTCAGCTGGGTGCCGATCAGAGCTTGGCTCGGGAGCTTGCTCCACTTCCGCCGGCAACCCCGATCGTCGGCGATGTCGAGAGCTGGATTGCGGCATCCCTCGAGGACCGGAACGATCTCGCCGCGGCCCGGCTCAAGCTCGAGGCCGGCCGGCTCGAGGAAAAGGCCGCACGGCCTGGGTACTTCCCCGAGGTCGCCGTCCTCGGCCACTACGACCTCTACGACGATCGGATATTCGGCGCCAACGGCCGTTCGGGCTCGGTGATGGCGGTTGCGAAGATCGATCTCTTTGGCGGCGGTT